>NZ_JBBEGC010000140.1:0-17957 GCF_037401995.1 Saccharothrix sp. CCNWYY140 | reverse complement strand
GCAGGCCATACGGGGATGACGGAAGAAGCCCAAGTTGGGAGGTCTGCTGCGCGAGCCCTTCGAAAAGCGCGCGCCCTGCGGGCGTGGAGGGCTGTGCGGGGTGGGGGGGGAGCGAAGTGCGTGCTGCCTGCGCCTCTGCCCTCCCGACTCATGCGTTACTCGGCTTGTTTGCCGGTGCGCCGGTCGGGCTAACCACGGCGGTATGAGCAACACGCTGGTCCTGGACGTGGACGGCACGTTGGTGGACACCAACTACCACCACGCGGTCGCCTGGTTCCGCGCGTTCCGTCGGTTCGACCTCACCGTGCCCACCTGGAAGCTGCACCGGGCCATCGGCATGGGCGGCGACAAGTTGGTCGCCGCTGTCGCCGGGCAGCACGTGGAGGAGGAGCACGGGGACGGCATCCGCAAGGCGTGGGAGGTCGCGTTCGAGCCGATGTTGGCCGAGGTGCGCCCGTTGGAGGGCGCGCACCGGCTGGTGAGTGCCGCGCTGGAGCAGGACTTCGCCGTGGTGCTCGCCAGTTCCGGCAAGCGCCACCACGTCGACCACTACATCAAGCTGATCGACGCGCAGGGCGTGGTGTCGACGTCCGCGGACGACGTGGAGGAGTCCAAGCCCGCGCCGGACCTCATCGAGGTGGCGCTGTCCCGCGTGGACTCGTCGGGCCGCGCCGTCGTGATCGGCGACTCGGTGTGGGACTGCGACGCGGCCCGTCGTGCCGGGCTGCCCGTGGTGTGCCTGCGCACGGGTGGGTTCGGTGAGGCCGAGTTGCGCGAGCACGGCGCGTCGACCGTCTACGAGGAACTCGACCAGTTGCGGGCGGATCTGACCGACCTGCCGATGGCCTAGGAGGGGACCGTGCGGATCGGCTACACCCTGATGACCGAGCAGGCCGGACCGAAGGCGCTGGTCGCCCACGCGGCGCGCGCCGAGCGGGCCGGGTTCGACTTCGAGGTCATGAGCGACCACTACTTCCCGTGGCTGGACGAGCAGGGGCACGCGCCGTACGCGTGGAGCGTGCTGGGCGCGGTGGCGCAGGTGACCGACCGGGTCGAGCTGATGACCTACGTGACGTGCCCGACCATGCGGTACCACCCGGCGGTGGTGGCGCAGAAGGCGGCGACGGTGCAGCTGCTCGCGGACGGCCGGTTCACGCTCGGGCTGGGCGCCGGGGAGAACCTGAACGAACACGTCGTGGGGCGCGGCTGGCCGCCGGTGAACGTGCGGCACGAGCTGCTGCGCGAGGCGGTGGAGATCATCTCGCTGCTGTTCGACGGTGGGTACGTCAACTACCCCGGTTCACACTTCCGGGTGGATTCGGCGAAGCTGTGGGACCTGCCCGCGCAACGGGTGCCGATCGCGGTGGCCGTGTCGGGCAGCCAGTCGGTGCAGACCTTCGCGCCCTTGGCCGACGCGATGGTGGCGACCGAGCCGAACGCGGAACTGTGCCGCGACTGGGACGTCTTCCAGGGCCGGACGGCGCGCAAGATCGGCCAGGTGCCGGTGTGCTGGGACCCGTCGGAGGACGAGGCGGTCAAGCGCGCCCACGAGCAGTTCCGCTGGTTCGCCGGCGGGTGGAAGGTGAACGCGGAACTGCCCGGACCGGCGGGGTTCGCGGGGGCGACGCAATTCGTGCGGCCTTCCGATGTGGCCGAGCAGATCCCTTGCGGGCCTGATGTCGGGCCGATCGTGGAGGCGGTGCGCGGGTTCGAGGAGGCCGGGTTCACCGACTTGGCGTTGGTCCAGATCGGCGGCGAGCATCAGGAGGAGTTCCTGGAATTCGCCGAATCCGACCTCCTGCCCGCCCTGCGCTGACCGCTCAGCCCCTGGCGCCCGTGCGCGGTTTCGGATCCGGGGTGATGGGTGCCGGGGTGGTCGGGCGGGGCTTGGTCGTGTTGGGCGGGGGTTGCGGGTTCGGGGTGTCGCGGACGGTGGTGGGTTTCGGGGTGTCGCCGGTCGGTTCCTGCACCACCGACGTGACCACCACGGTCTTCGGGTCCTGGGGCGAGCCGGCGACCTGTTTGCCGGGCTCCACCACGGTCACCGTCGACGGGTCCAGGCCGGCGGTGGCGCCGGGCTGTGCGGGAGCGGTGGTCATCAGGTCCACCGGGGCGTCCAGCTGCTGCCGGGTGTCGGTCGGGTCGGGGCGGGAAGTCAGGGTGACCGCGTGGAGGAGGGCCACCGCTCCCAGCAGGGCTGCGGCGGCGCCCACGAGCAGCGCCGTCCGGCGGCGGCGTCTGGGTCCGGTCGCGGGTGCGGGCGGTTTCTCCTCCGCGCGCGGGGCCACGTCCACGCCCGCCAAGGGGCGCAGGCCGGCGCTGGCCCGTTCGGCGACGGTCAGCATGGCGGCGCACTCGGTCGCGGTCGGGCGCTTGCTGGGCAGGGTGTGGGTCATCGCGGTCAGGACGTCGACCCACTCCGCCGGGAGGTTCGCCGGGATGCGCGGCTCGCGGTGCAGGCGGGCCAGGGCCGCTTCCGTGTCGCCGCCCGGGTACTCCGGGCGGCCGGTCAGGCACTCCAGCAGGACCAGGCCCAGCGCGTAGACGTCCGCGGGCGGGCCGACCTCCGCGCCGCGCACCTGCTCCGGGGCCAGGTAGCCGGCGGTGCCGACCAGGACGCCCGATCGGGTGACCCGGGTGACCTGCCCCTGGAGGGCCAGGCCGAAGTCGGCCAGGTAGGCGCGGCGCTCGTCGGTGGCCAGCAGGATGTTCGACGGCTTCACGTCCCGGTGCACGACGTCGTGCCGGTGCACATGCCCGAGGATCTCGGCGACCTGCGCCCCGATGCGGGCCACCACCTCGGGGGCCAGCGCCTCGCGCATCCGCCGCCGCAGGGTGCCGCCGTCCACGGCCTGCATGACGTAGAACGGCCGCCCGCGGAAGGACCCGGTGCCGTACACCGCGACCACGCCCGGGCAGTCCAGTTCGGACAGCATCTGCGCCTCGCGGTCGAGGCGGATCTGGTCCTCCGCGGTCGCGGTGCCCTGGAACACCTTGATCGCGACCCTGCGGTCCAATTCGGTGTCGTAGGCCCGGTACACCTCGGCCATGCCGCCGGACCCGTAGAGCCCGCCCAGGGCGTAACGCCCGTCGACGACCTCTCCGGTCAGGTCTCCGTCCCACATCCGGCTGACCTCCGCTGCCCCGACAGAGCCGTCCGCGTCCGGGAAACTACCGCCCTGTCGGCGCGACTAGCTACCCGGTTCGACATTTCGGGTCCATGTACCCGTAGCAATACCGTCACAAACGGCCTCTTGTTGCCAGTTGACGTTTTTCACGCTGATGCCAATGCGAACCACAGCTCCGCACGGACTCCGGGCGAGTCCAGCGAACGGCCCAGCAATTCCTCGACCCGCTTGATCCGATTGCGCACGGTGTGCCGGTGCACGCCCAACCGCGCCGCCGCCGGGTCCCACTGGCCGTGGCACGCCAGCCACACGCGCAGCGACTCGCGCAGCCGGTCGTCCAGCGGGGCGAGGAGGGTCGCGGCGAACTGGGCGGCGTCGACGGCCACCAGACCCGCTCCGGGCACGTCCTCGAAGCTCGCGACCCGCTCTTCCCGTGCCCGCAGCGCTTCCCGATAACCGCGCGCGACGCTCGCCGCGTCCACCGGGCTGGACGCGTACCCCGAACCGTCGAACCGGTCGGTCAGAACCACCAGGTCACCCGCGTACTCGGCCCAGAACCCGGTCGGTTCGCCGCGCGGTGCCAGGACGACCCGGAAAGCGCCTTCCGGCACACCGTCCACGGGTTCTCCGGCCAGGAGCAGGCGGAACTGCGCGGTCCGCAGCTCGCGCCGCACCACGTCCACCGCGTCCGACCCGGCCAGACCGAGCGTGAGCAGGGACGCGGCCGTGTTGGCCACCGTCCGGTCCACGGCGTCCAGCGGAACGGGGGTCGCCACCGCGAGGTAGCCGTGCCGGCCGAGGACCTGCAACGCCAGGTGCCGCTCCCCCACCTGCCACGCCGCGCCCGCCGGACCGTGCCCCAGCCGCGCCGCCTCCGCCCTCAGGTCCGGCAGGTCACCGCTGACGTGCACGAACTCGCCGGACGCGTCCAGCAAGGCCGCCGCACCGCCCAGCAACCCCGCCAGCCGCCGCACGACCGCCGCCGGGGAGGTCAGCGCCGCCCGGGTCAGCGCGCGCTGTGCCTCGCTGGTCCGGGTCAGCGCCGCGTACTCGTCGGCCGCGACCGCCCGCGACACCGCCTTGGTGATCGCGATGAACGGCACCGCGCGCGGCACCTCCAGCACCGCCAGCCCCGCCGACCGCGCGGCGTGGACCAGCTCGTCCGGGATCACCGCGTGGCTGAGTCCCGTACCGAAGCCGAGCCCCACGACGCCCGCGTCCGCCAGCCGCCGCGCGTAAGCCGGGTACGGGCCGAGCGCGATGCCGGTGGTCAGCAGCAGCTCGCCGCCCTCCAGGAACGGCGTCGGGTCGGCCAACTCGGTGCTGTGCACCCACGACACCGGCCGGTCCAGCCCGGTGTCGACGTGCACGGTCAGCCCCACCTCCCGGGCCAGGCGGGCCAGCGTCAACGGCATGGACACTTTGTACATGTCCAACCAGAACATTGGCCATTTCGGGCAGGTGCGCCGGCCGCGGGGAGGGCTGATGCTCGAACCATGACCCGACTGCTCACCCAGATCCCCGGTCCCCGCTCCCAGGAGCTGACCGCCCGGCGCAAGGGCGCGGTGTCGGCGGCGGTCGGCTCGACCCTGCCGGTGTTCGTCGACCACGCCGAGGACGGGCTGCTGGTCGACGTGGACGGCAACAAGCTCATCGACCTGGGCTCGGGCATCGCGGTCACCGGCGTGGGCAACCCGGCGCCGCGCGTCGCCGAGGCCGTGCACCGGCAGATCGACCGGTTCAGCCACACGTGCTTCATGGTCACCCCGTACGAGGGGTACGTGGAGGTGTGCGAGCGCCTCAACGAGCTGACGCCCGGCACGCACGAGAAGCGGTCGGCGCTGTTCAACTCGGGCGCGGAGGCCGTGGAGAACGCGGTGAAGGTCGCCCGGCACGCCACCGGGCGGCAGGCGGTCGTGGTGTTCGACCACGGCTACCACGGGCGCACGAACCTGACAATGGCGCTGACCGCCAAGAACATGCCGTACAAGCACGGGTTCGGGCCGTTCGCGCCCGAGGTGTACCGGGTGCCGGCGTCCTACCCGTTGCGCGACGGGCTCAGCGGCGAGGAGGCCGCCGCGCGGGCGGTCGAGGCGATCGAGAAGCAGGTCGGCGCGGACAACACGGCGTGCGTGGTGATCGAGCCGATCCAGGGCGAGGGCGGGTTCATCGTGCCCGCGCCGGGGTTCCTGCCCGCTCTTGAGCAGTGGTGTCGGGACCGGGGCGTGGTGCTGGTGGCCGACGAGATCCAGACCGGGTTCTGCCGCACCGGCTCGTGGTTCGCCAGTGACCACGAAGGCGTCGTGCCGGACCTGGTCACCACGGCGAAGGGCATCGCGGGCGGGCTGCCGCTGGCGGGTGTGACCGGGCGGGCGGAGCTGATGGACGCCGTGCACGTCGGCGGGTTGGGCGGCACGTACGGGGGCAACCCGGTCGCGTGCGCCGCCGCGTTGGGCGCGATCGACACCATGATCGAGCGCGACCTGAACGCCGCCGCGCGCCGCATCGAGGAATACGCAGTGCCCCGGCTGCGGGCGGTGCTGGGCGACGGCGGCGAGGTGCGCGGGCGGGGCGCGATGCTGGCCGTGGAGTTCGCCGAGCGGACGCCGGCGGTGGCGGCGCGGGTAACGGCGGCGTGCCACGCGGCGGGGGTGGTGGTCTTGACGTGCGGCACGTACGGCAACGTCCTGCGCCTGCTGCCGCCCCTGGTCATCCCGGACGACCTGCTGGCCGAGGGCGTCGAGGTCGTGGAGCGGGCCATCACTGAAGGAGTCGCACGATGAACTACTGGGTAGCCGGGCAGGCCGCGTCGAGCGGGGACGTGGTGGAAGTGCGCTCGCCGCACGACGGCGCGCTCGCCGGCACCACCTCCTGGGCCACGCCGGAGGACGTGGAACGCGCGGTCGCGGCGGCCCACGCGGTCGCGCCGGAGTTCGCGGTGCTGCCCGCGCACGCCCGTGCGGCGGCGTTGGACCACGTGTCGCGGCGGCTGGCCGAGCGCGCGGAGGAGGTGGCCCAGCTGATCACGGCCGAGTCCGGTAAGCCGGTGAAGTGGTCGCGGATCGAGGTGTCCCGGGCGGTGTCGACGTTCCGGTGGGCGGCCGAAGAGGCGCGGCGGTTCTCCGGCGAGTTGCAGCGCCTGGACACCGACCCCGCCGCGTCCGGCCGGCTGGCGCTGGTCCGGCGCGCGCCGCGGGGTCCGGTGCTGGGCATCTCGCCGTTCAACTTCCCGTTGAACCTGGTGGCGCACAAGGTGGCGCCCGCGATCGCGCTGGGTGCGCCGATCATCGTCAAGCCCGCGCCCGCGACGCCGTTGGTGGCGCTGCTGCTGGGTTCCCTGCTGGCGGAGACCGACCTGCCGGCGGGGTCGTGGTCGGTGCTGCCGGTGCCGAACTCGGCCGCGGGCGCGCTCGTCACGGACCCCCGGCTGCCGGTCGTGTCGTTCACCGGGTCCGGGCCGGTCGGGTACTCGATCCTGGAGCAGGTGCCGCGCAAGCACGTCGTGCTGGAACTGGGCGGCAACGCGGCGGCCGTCGTCTGTCCTGATTGGACGGACCTGGACTTCGCGGCGCAGCGGATCGCGACCTTCGCCATGTACCAGGGCGGGCAGTCCTGCATTTCGGTGCAGCGGGTCTATGTGCACCGGGACGTGTATGACGCCGTGGCTGACGGCGTTGTGGCCCACGTTCGCAAGCTGGGCACCGGCGCACCCCAGGACCCGGCCACCGACGTCGGCCCGCTGATCAACGAGGCGGCGGCGGAACGGGTCGAGGCCTGGGTGTCCGAGGCCGTCGCGGCCGGGGCGCGGGTGCTGACCGGCGGCACGCGCGAGGGCGCGGTGTACGCGCCGACCGTGCTCGCCGACGTGCCGGAGGGCTGCAAGGTGGTGGACGAGGAGGTCTTCGGCCCGGTCGTCGTGCTCGCCGCGGTCGACTCGGTGGAGGAGGCGTTCGACCGGGTGAACGCGTCCCGTTTCGGCTTGCAGGCCGGACTCTTCACGCACGACGTGCGCTTGGCGTTCAAGGCGTCCGCGCGGCTGGCGGTGGGCGGGGTGATCGTGGGCGACGTCCCGAGCTTCCGCGCCGACCAGATGCCGTACGGCGGCGTGAAGGAGTCCGGCACCGGTCGCGAGGGCGTGCGGGCGGCGATGGACGACCTGACCGAGCAGCGGGTGCTGGTGCTGACCGGGTTGGAGCTATGAGGGTCGTTTTTTGGGTGTGGAGCTGAGGAAGGCGTCGGCCCACCGGGCTTTCGGGTCGACGTCGACCAGCACCAGCTTCGCCAGCAGGGTCAGCGGGATGGCCAGGACCGCGCCCAGCGGGCCGATCAGCCACGCCCAGAACAGCAGCGTCAGGAACGTGACGGTGGTGGACAGGCCGACCGAGTCGCCGACGAACCGGGGCTGGATCAGCGTCTGCACCACGAAGTTCAGCACGCTGTAGACCACGACCACCCACACCGCCGGCTCCCAGCCGCTCTCCAGCAGGGCGAGCAGCACGGGAGGGACCAGGCCGAGCACGAAGCCCACGTTGGGGATGTAGTTGGTGATGAACGCGAGCAGCGCCCACAGGATCGGCAGCGGGATGCCCATGATCGCCAGGGCCACGCCGTCGAGCACCGCCACGATCAGCCCGAACACCGTGGACACGACGAGGTAGCGGCGGGTGGCGGAGGTGAACCGGGTCAGCGCCTTGGCCACCTCCGGCCGGTCCTGCGCGATGACGGCCATCCGGTCGCCCGCGCTGCCCGCGTCCACGGACAGGAACACCAGCAGGGACAACAGGAACACGATGTTGGACGCCAGCCCACCGACGCTGCTGAGCACGGTGCCCAGCACCCCCGCGACCCGGCCGAGGTCCAGCCCGTCGGCGACCTGGCGCAACTCGTCCACCCCGACCCCGAACCGGGACAGCTGCCCCACCACGGAGTCGGCCAGCGCGCGGGCGCGGTCGGCGTACTGGGGCAGCTGGGTGGCCAACTGAGCCACCGACACGACCAGCACCACGACCAGCGACAACAGGATGGCGTAGACGCCGAGCACCAGCGCGGTGGCGGCGACCCACGTCGGCAACCCCTTGCGGCGCAACCAGGAGTGCACCGGGCTGACCGCGATCACCAGCGTCAGCGCGAGGAACACCGGCCCGATGAACCAGGACAGCGCCATGATCCCGGCCCCGACGACCACCACGGCGGCCGTCCCGAGCAACACCACCAGTCCCCTGGGCAACTCCACCAGACGAGCCTAGGGCCGATCACCCGCTCGCGCGCGCGGCGTACGGTGAGATCCGTGGCCAAGATCCATGCCGGCGCGACCCTGACCCCCGGTTTCCGCGAGTTCCTGCCCCACTGGATGGCCCACCAACGCTGGTACCGCGGCGACGCCGTGCCCACCCTGCGCCCCATCGGCTTCTACCGCTTCGAGGACCCGGCCGGCGAGGTCGGCATGGAAGCGCACCTGGTGACCGACGGCACCAACCTCTACCACGTACCCCTCACCTACCGCGGCGCTCCCCTGCCCGACGTCGGGGCCGAGTCGCTGCTGGCCACCCCGGAACACAGCGTCCTGGGCACCCGCTGGATCTACGACGCGGCGGCCGACCCGACCTGGCACGCCCAGGTCCTCGACCTGGTCCGCACCGGCGGTGTCTCGGAGCCCGCGGGCCGGTCCGGCGTCGGCCCGGCGGAGGCTCGCGGGGTGCTCGACGGGCCGCTGGGGTCCCGGATCGAGGTGGTGCGCGTCCTGACCCCCGACACGCCTCCGGCCGGGTTCGGGGTCGTGGTCGGCACCTGGCACCCGGACGGTCCGGACGGCGACCCCGTCACCGGCTGCCTCGCCGTGGTCAAGATCTGACAACAAGCGCCGCACTCCGCAGATCAGCGGGCACGGGCGCGCGAATCCCGGTGACACTCGACCACCTCGGTGGCGCGACCACCACCCAGCCGGGAGGAGGTCGTGCCCGTGACCGGCACGCTCGTCGGAATGCTGCTGACCGCCCTGGCCGGCGCCGGCACCCTGGTCTACCGACTGATCCTGCGGTACCGGCGGTCCGTCGCGCGGGAGTCGCAGTCGTTCGTGCGCTACATCGCGGGCAGCCTGCGGTTGAGCATCGGGCGGCGGGTCAAGAAGTCGCTGGCCGCGCAGTTCGGAGTGCGCCGGTACACCGACCTGAAGCTGGCGACGTTCCCCTCCCGCCTCTACGTGCCGTCCGTGGACGACGCCGCGATCGACATCGACACCGCGTACGTCCGGCTGTCCCTGTCCGGCGCGCGGCGCCGGGTCACCGACGACGACCTGCTCGCCGACGACATCGGCGCGGTGCTGCTGTTCGGCGACCCCGGCTCGGGCAAGTCGTCGCTGACCAAGAAGCTGTTCCGGCAGGCGTGCCGGCAGGCCTACCGCAGGCCGGACGTGCACCGCCTGCCGGTGCACGTCGAGCTGCGCAACCTGGACTGGACCACCGCCCGCGCGTCCGGCCGCGACGCCGGGACGTGGTTGCGGGAGGCGCTGTTCGACCTGGCGTCCCGGGTGGAGGGCACCCACGACCCGCTGTTCACCCTCGACGCGTGGGCGGGCCGGAACGGCCTGCTGGTGCTGCTGGACGGCATGGACGAGGTGCCCGAGCGCTGCCTGGACTTCGCGATCGACGCGATCGGCGGCCTCACCTCCGCCCTGCGCGGGAAGTCGCCGCGCACCAGCGTGATCGTCACCGCGCGCACGCAACTGCGGGGCGCGCTGTCCCGCGGGTTCCTGGGCGGCATGAACGCGGTCTACACGGTCGAACCGTTCACCGCGGCAGACGTCTTCGAGTTCCTGCGCAAGTGGCCCTACCCGCAGGGGCGCTCGGGCGAGGCGCAGCGCATCCTCAACACCCTGCTGGAACACCGGACACTGGCGGAGATGTGCGGCAACCCGCTGATCCTGTCCATGTACGTCGCCCAGGACCAGCGCTACGCCGCCTCGCCGAACCTGGGCTCTGCCCGGCTGCCCGACACCCGCACCGACTTCTACCGCACGGTGATCGGCGAGCTGCTGGTGCACCGGCACTCCCAGCAGTTCGGCGGCGGCCAGGGCACCACCGAGACCCGGCGGGCGCGCGAGGAGCTGCTGGGCCGGATCGCGCTGGACCACCTGCACGCGAGCGACGACCCGGCGAACTCCCTGTCCTGGCGCGACGCGGTCGCCACCGCCCAACGGCTCACCGGCGTGCCGACGACGAGCCGGGCGGAGGCGCACCTGCGTGCCCTGGCGATCGACACGGGTGTGTTCACCGAGGAGCGGGTCGGCGAGAGCTTCCGCTTCATGCACCTGACGCTGTGCGAGTACCTGGCGGCGGTGGAGGCGAGCGAGAGCGGGTCGCCGAGCTTCGCCGACCTGCTCGACGCCGCCGCGCAACCGGGCGGGTCGTGGAGCGCGCGCCTGTCGGAGGTGGTCGTGTTCACCACGACCTTGTTCAAGCGCTCGGAACGCCTGCTGGCGCTGGCGGAGCTGCGGTCCCGCGGCGCGCCCCCGGACCTGGTCCTGCGCGCGGCCCGCGAGTGCCAGGCCTACCGGTCGGAGGTCTTCCGGCTGTGCGTGGCGGACCTGCGCGACCACCTGGCCGGCGTCGACGTCACCCGGTGGGACGAGAGCTGGTTCGCCGCGCTGCGCCTGCTGATCACCGCCGTCGACGAAGCCCGCCGCTCGGAGCGCGCCACTGACCTCGACGACACGGAGGTCCTGCTGCGCGACCTGACCGGCCTGGACCCGCAGCGCCTGGACCGCGTGTTCGAGATGTGGCTGGAGTTCCACCCCGCGGAGTCCCTGGCCACCGCGCGCCTGCTGGAACGCCTGGACCCGGACTTCGACCTGACCAGCCGCTTCGTCGCGGCGATGGACCGCGTGGAACTGCTGACCCACGCGATCTCCCGCGTCTCCACCCTGGCCGACGACCACGCCCACTGGACCCTCCTGCTGGCTGAGGCCGCCCTGACCACACCCCTGGTGGCGCAACGCCTGAGCAAGGAACCCCCGCCGCCGGCGGGCGCGGTCGGGCGCGACGAGGTGACCTGGGAGACGATGGGCGCGGCGAAGGGGACGTTGCTCGGGTGGGTGCTGAGCCGGGCGGTGGAGCAGTTCCCGACCCTCCTAGAGGGGATTCGGCGCGCGGTGCCCAGGGTCGGTCTGCTGCGAGCGGTGCGACCGGGCCACGTCCCGGCGGGGGCCATGATCGCCAGCGGACTCGTCCCGGTGCTCTTCGCCAGGATCTCGGTGATCGCGGGCGCGATCGGTACGATCCAAGTGGTGACGGGCGCGCTGACCACGCTGTCCGAAGTAGCGTTGGGCTTCGGTGTGCCGTTCCTGGCGCTGGCTGTGGCTGCGGGCTTCTTTGCGATCAGGATAGTCGTCGGGGGGACGGACCCCTCTCTCTGAGCGCCGACTGCTCAACCTGATTCCCCAGGTCCTCGGCAGCACACCCCGCTACGTCCTGGCGTCGACCAACGGGCGCACCGAGCTGTACGTGCCCACTTCGTGGACCGGCCCGGAGAGGGTTCAGCCCGACACCCGGCGAGACCGCCGCCGCCCGGAACCACTGCCCACCTTCTACGGCCAGGTGGGCCTGGACCTGCGGGGGATGGGGCCGGCGCGTCAGGCCACCTACCTGCTGACCGGGATGGTGGAGTTCGATCGGATGGTCCCGTTGGAGGGCGAGTGGCCCGCGCCTCGGCGGCGAGGTGCTTTCCGGCTGCTGTACGTGCTCGCCCTCCCGAAGCGGTACCGGCCCCACGTCCTGATTCCGCACCTCCTGATGTCGCAGTCCGCCGTCGTCGCCGAGTGACCACCGGTGCCGGGCAGTATGGGGACCATGTCTGCCCATCCCGCTGTGGAGAACGACTACGACAGCTTCGCCGAGGCGTACGCGGCCGAGAACGAGACCAGTCTGGTCAACGCCTACTACGCCAGGCCCGCGATCCTCGACCTCCTCGGGGACGTCGCCGGCCGCCAAGTCCTCGACGCCGGGTGCGGTGCCGGGTCGGTGGCTGTCGGGCTGCGTGAGCGCGGGGCCGTGGTCAGCGGGTTCGATCGCAGCGCCAAGATGGTGGAGTTGGCGCGGCGGCGGCTCGGGGACGTCGTGGAGGTCGCCGACATCGCCGAGCCGCTCCCCTACCCCGACGCCGCGTTCGACGACGCCGTCGCGGCCCTGGTGCTGCACTACCTGGAGGACTGGACCGCCCCGCTGGCCGAGCTGCGGCGCGTGCTCAAGCCCGGCGGCCGGTTGGTGGTGGTCGTCAACCACCCGTCCCTGCTCAAGATGGAGCACCCCGAGGCCGACTACTTCGCGACCAGCAAGTGGTCGTACGAGTACACCTTCCACGGTCAGCCCGCCGTGCTCACCTACTGGCACCGGCCGCTGCACGCGATGACCGACGCCTTCACCGCCGCAGGCTTCCGCATCACCACGATCAGCGAACCGCACCCGTCACCGGAAGCCCGTGACGTCTTCCCCGACGAACTCGCCCGCTTCCCCTCCGGCGCTTTCCTGTGCTTCCTGTTCTTCGTCCTGGAGGCGGCCTGACCGCACAGGTTGCCTGACCGCACATATCGCGGGCGTATGCAAAAACGGATACGCCGTCGCAACAAGCCTTCCTCTTCGATGGCCACGTGACTCGTGCCCGCACCCTCTTCCTCGTTGGCTTGGCAGTGCTCGGTTTCGGGAGTGCGGCGTTCGCCCTGCGGCGGTCCCTCCTGATGGCCGCGCCGACGTGCCTGTCCGGGCGGTGGCGCGGGTGCTACGACACCGAGAACGGCGTTGTGCTCATGACCCTGGTCGGCCTGCCGGTGGCCGCGCTGGCGGTGTGGGTGCTGGCGCAACGCCGGCGGGCGAGGGCGTGGCCGATGTCGTTGGCCGAAGTGGGCATGGTCTACGGGACGGTGCCGTGGGTGTGGCTGACGTTGATGCCCGGCGCCCAGGCGGGTCTGGTCCCCGGTCGGCTGAGCCTGGTCCCGTTCCAGGACCTGCTGGACATGCACACGCTCGGGATCATCGGCAACCTTCTGGTCCTCGCCGCACTGGGGGCCTTCGCCCCGATGCGGTTCGCGGCACTCGGGTCCATCCCGCGGTTGCTGGCGCTCGGGGCGTGCTGCTCGACCCTCATCGAGACCGCGCAGTACGTCTTGCAGCTGGACCGGGTGTCGTCGGTGGACGACGTGCTGCTCAACACGGCCGGCGCGGCGCTGGCCGGCCTCGCGACGCGCCGCTGGTGGCGTCCGGCCCGGGTGGAGGACCGGGCTTTCACCTTGAGGTCCGCCGGGTAGGTCCGGACCTACCCGGCGGAGCCGGTGGGGTCTAGTGCAGACCGTCGATGCAGACGCCGGAGCTGCGGTAGCAGGTTTGTCCGTGCAGGTACGTCCCGGCCGCGTCGGTCATGTAGACCCAGGCGTTGTCGGCCCCGCCGACGACGTCGGCGGGCGGGGTCAGGGTCGCCGGCGCGGTCGTGTCGCACCAGGTGCTGGAACTCCGGAAGCCCAGCGAGGTGCCGCCCTTGAACGCTCGCGCGTAGATCCGCCGACACCCGGTGGCCCGGAACGTCCCGGTGACGCCGACCGACCGGTTGTACCAGGTCACCGTGCCGTTGTAGAAGCTCGCCCCGTACGGGACCTTGAACTCGCTGGTGGGGTAGGCGGCGACGCCGGCCGTGGCGGGCGACGCCGCGAAGACCATCCCGGCGACCGACGCGACCGCGGCCACGACCGCACCGACTTTCCTCCTGCGGCTCTTCGCCTTCGTCGTGTCCTTCAGGCTCACCATGACCACTCCCGGGTTCTTCGGACTGCCGTTGTTCCGCACCAGCCAACCCGGCGTGGAGTCAGCCCGACAAAGGATTCGAACCCCCTCGAATCTGTGGTCGCGGCTGCTACGGTCGGGGCGGTGCTCACGCTTCGCGTAGACGCCGACACGGTGTCCAGGACGCGGTTGTCGCCTTCCCCGGCGTCGGAGTCCTTGGCGTGGCTGAGGCTCACGGCCGCGTCCGGACGACACCCGGTGTTCGGCGATCCCGGCCCACCCGCCCGCGCGTCGCTGGCCCACCCGGACGTCGCCCTGCTCGCGGACCTATTGCCGCGCAACGGCGACACCTACACCCCCGACCTGCTCACCCCGCAACCGGGAACGGACGCCCGCCGCCACCTGCTGGACGAGCAGATCGCGCAGATCGAGGCGACATCCCAGGACGACCTGGAAACCCAGGTCCTCACCTACACCCCAACCCACTGGAGCCGGGAGCTGCCGGCCACGACCCGCCGGATCGCGGAATCGGGCCGGATGCAACGACGTCTGGCCAACGGCCTCGCCAGGTTCTGGCGCGACACCCTCGCCGACGGCTGGCCCGAACTCCGTTCGATCACCGACCAGGACATCGCCCACCGCGCGACGACCATCGCCTCCCACGGGGTAGGCCGGACGTTCGCAGCCCTCCACCCCGACTTGAAGTGGACCGGCAACGCGGTCACCCTCGCCACGTCGTGGGACGCCGAGGTCGACGTCACCGGCCGAGACCTGGTCCTGGCCCCCAGCGTGCTCGGCCGATCCGACGTCGTCATCCAGGTGGACACCCCTGGGCAATGCGTCCTCTACTACCCCGCCCACCGAGTCGGAGCCCACCGCGACCGCCGCCCCCGAACCATCGCACCGGTGGTGGGCACCACCCGAGCAACCCTCCTGGCAGCCCTCGACACCGCCCGCTCCACCACAGAACTGGCCACCCGAACCGGCTACTCCCCCGCCACCATCTCCTACCACCTCACCGCCCTGCACCGCGCCCACCTGGTCACAAGGGTCCGCGCGGGGCGCTACGTGCTGTACGAGCGGACGGCGCACGCGGCAGGCCTGCTGGACGAAGCCCGCGACCAGCTCCGGTCGGGCTGAAGGTAACCGGGCCGCTGACCCGCGCGGGTGGGCACCGAGGGGCTGCCGGACACCGACAACTTCAGCCGGACAGGACAAGACGGGCCCGCGGTCGGTGCTGCACGGTTGTCACCGGGTAATCACAGAGAGTATGGTCTAGACCTGCCGCCGCGTTGGGTGAACGTCCACCCGTGCGGCGCGGGCTGCTCTTCGGGTGCGGTCGCCCAGCGACGTGTTCGACCCACCCGGAAGGAGCTGACCCATGACACTTCGCCGCAGGATCGCCGCGATGGCGGCAGGCGTCCTCGTCGCGCCGCTGGTCGTCGTCGCACTGCCGACGGCGCAAGCGTTCGCGCACGGCTACGTGTCGTCACCGCCCAGCAGGCAGGCCCAGTGCGCGCGGGGGCTGGTGCAGTGCGGTGACATCAAGTACGAACCGCAGAGCGTCGAAGGCCCGAAGGGGCTGCGCAGCTGTCACGGCGGCGTGGCGCGGTTCGCCGAGCTCAACAACGACAGCAAGGGCTGGAAGGTCACCGGCGTCGGGCAGACCGTCACGTTCAACTGGGTCTTCACCGCCCGCCACCGCACCGCCAGCTACGAGTACTACGTCGGCAGCCGGCGGGTCGGGTACTTCGACGGCGGCAACCAGCAACCGCCCTCGACCGTCTCGCACACCGTGAACCTGGGTGCGTCCGGCCGCCAGAAGGTGCTGGCGATCTGGAACATCGGCGACACCGCCAACGCGTTCTACGCCTGCATCGACGTCAACGTGAGCTGATCACGAGGGCGGGGGCCGTGCCGAACCTGTGGGCACGGCCCCCACCCCGGCGGTCAGATGGTGAACCCGCCGTCCACGTGCAGTGCGGTGCCGGTGATGTACCGGGCCTCCTCCGACGCGAGGTACGCCACCGCCGACGCCACCTCCTCCGGCCTGCCGTACCGGCCGACCGCCGTGAACCCGCTGATCGCCTCGGACATGGGTCCACTCTCGGGGTTCGTGTCGGTGTCGGTCGCGCCGGGGTGCACGAGGTTGACCGTGATCCCCCGCGCGCCCAGCTCCTGCCCCAGCGCCTTGGTCATGCCGATCAGCGCCGCCTTGCTCGCCGAGTACACCGAGAACCCGGGGAACGGCACGCGCACGGCCACGTTGCTGCCGATGCTGATGATCCGCCCGCCCTCGCCCAGGTGCGGCAACGCCGCCTTGACCGCCGCGAACGGCGCCCGCACGTTCACCGCGAACGTCCGGTCGAACGCGTCGATCCCCAGCTCCTCCACCGGTCCCACGATGAACTCGCCCGCGTTGTTCACCAGGACGTCCAACCGACCCAGCGCCCCCGCGGCCTCGTCCACCGCCGCCGCGACCGCGTCCGCGTCCCCGCTGTCCGCGCGGATCGCCACCACGCGCCGCCCCATCTCCTTGATCCGCTCCACCACGTCACTCGCGTCGGTCCGGTGGGTCAGCGCGACGTCCGCACCGTCCTGCGCCAGCCGCAGCGCCACCGCCGCCCCGATGCCCCGACTACCACCAGTGACCAGGGCGACCTTGCCTTCGAAGTTCATGCCACCGATCCTGACCGCTCGGCGGGGGAGAATCCGGCGGCAATCGGACACCGCGTTCGACCGTGTTCGCGGATCAAGAAATCCGTTGCGAGGCCTCCGGCGGACCGCATAGGTTCGTGGTACACGAGGAAGGAGGTGGTCCGAAGTTGTATAGCTGTAGGACTTGTCGTGAGGTGACCGTCCGCTAGGACCTACCCGTCTTCAGGGGTGGGCCTGGCGAAAACCAGGCGGCCACCCGGCCCCCTGACCCCGAGCCCAGTCCAGCTCGGCCCGTGCGCGGGAAGCGGTCAGGGGGCCGCTCCACATCTAGAGCTGGTCACGCACCGTGCGCAGATCTGCCAGGAAGGCCGCGTACGCCTCGTCCCGGTCGGGCGCCCGCAGCACCGCCGAGGGGTGCACCGTGCTGATCACCCGGAAGTCCGAGGTCTCCTCCACCTTGCCCCGCCGCTCGGTGACCTTGTAGTCGGTGCCCATGATCGCCTTGGCGGCCGTCGCCCCCAGGCACACCACGAGGTCCGGCCGCACCTCCGCCAACTCGGCGTGCAGCCAAGGAAGACAGGCGACGACCTCACCCCGCGCGGGCGTCTTGTGGATCCGCCGCTTGCCCCGCTCGGCCGGCACGAACTTGAAGTGCTTCACCGCGTTGGTCACGTAGACACCCTCACGCAGCAAATCCGCCTCGGCCAATGCCCGATCGAGGAGCTTTCCGGCCGGCCCCACGAACGGCTCCCCAGCCCGGTCTTCCTGATCCCCCGGCTGCTCCCCGACAAGCACGAGCCGAGCGTCAGGCGGTCCCGAGCCGAACACCGTTTGTGTCGCAGGCTTGTAAAGGTCACACCCTTCACACCCCCGCGCAGCAGCGCGCAGCGCCGCCAAGTCCGCGCCCTCGGGCACGAACGGTGCGGCGCTGCGCGCA
Organism: Saccharothrix sp. CCNWYY140; assembly: GCF_037401995.1. Lineage (NCBI taxonomy): Bacteria > Bacillati > Actinomycetota > Actinomycetes > Pseudonocardiales > Pseudonocardiaceae > Saccharothrix > Saccharothrix sp. CCNWYY140. The sequence continues at coordinate 471 of NZ_JBBEGC010000140.1, read as the reverse complement.
GCCATCGAAGCGTCAGCGGTCGTTGGGACGGAAGGCGTCCTTGACCTTCTCGCCGGCCTCCTTGAGCGCACCCTTGGCCCGCTCGGCCTTGCCCTCCGCCTGCCACTGCTCGTTGTCGGTGGCGTCGCCGAGGGCCTCCTTGGCGCGACCCTTCATCTCCTCAGCCTTGTTGCTGAACTTGTCGTCGGCACCCATGACGGTCCTTTCGGTCGACATCAGGTCCTTCTCTCGCATACCCCGTGGGGGGCGGAGGAAAACCAGCCGGCTGGGCAGCCGGGCCTTCGTGCCGCACCCGGCGACCGCCTGACCAGCCAGAACTCCGCTTCACCCGCAGGCCCGCAGGCCCGCACGCCTCACGCCTCACGCCCGCATGCCGCACGCACGCATGCCGCATGCCCGAAGGGTGCTCCGCGCCGAAGGCGCGAGCCGAAGCGGCTAGCGCCCACGGGAAGGGCCTCGGTTTCTTTCCCC
>NZ_JBBEGC010000139.1:0-18028 GCF_037401995.1 Saccharothrix sp. CCNWYY140 | reverse complement strand
TCGGGCAGGCCATACGGTGGGGGAACCGAGGCCCTCCACTTGTAGGTAACACCTACCGCGCGCTCCGCGCGCGAAGGCCGCGCTTCGCGCGCAAAAGCCGTGCTGGCCGTGCGTGTATGTGCGAGAACGCGGAAGGCGCGCGGGGCCGGAGCCACCGCGCGCCTTCCGCTACCTACATCCCGCTCAGTCGAACAGAGCCGGGAGGGTGCCTTCCCAAGCCGTGCGCAGCTCGTCCAGACCCAGCTCACCCAGCCCCTGGATCTCCAGCGCCCGCGACTCCGGGTCCACCACGCCGACCTTGCGCCACGGCAGCCCGCGAGCCGTGCACATGTCGGTGAACCGCAGCTCCTCCGTCCGAGGAACCGCGACCAGCACCCGCCCCGCCGACTCGCTGAACAGCTCGGTGAACAGGTCCCCTTCCAGGAACACCCGAACACCGGTCTCGCCGATCAGGCACGTCTCCACCAGAGCCTGTGCCAGGCCACCCTCAGCCAGGTCATGGGCCGCCGACAGCATCCCGTCGCGCGAGCCCGCCACCAGGACCTCAGCCAGGAGCTTCTCCCGCGCCAGGTCCACACGCGGCGGGAGGCCGCCCAAGTGGCCGTGGATGACGTGGGCCCATTCCGAGCCGCCGAATTCCTCGTGCGTCTCGCCCAGGAGGAGCAGGGTTTCGCCGGCCTCCGCGCCGATGCCGGTCGGGGTGCGGCGGCGGACGTCGTCGATGACGCCGAGTACGCCCACGACCGGGGTGGGGAGGATGGCTGTTGCGCCGGTTTGGTTGTAGAAGCTGACGTTGCCGCCGGTGACCGGGATGCCCAGCTCCACGCAGCCGTCCGCGAGGCCCTTCACGGCCTGTTCGAACTGCCACATCACGGCCGGGTCCTCGGGGGAGCCGAAGTTGAGGCAGTTGGTGACGGCTACCGGGGTTGCGCCGGTTGTCGCCACGTTGCGGTACGCCTCGGCCAAGGCCAGTTTCGCGCCCGTGTACGGGTCGAGCTTGGTGTAGCGGCCGTTGCAGTCCGTGGAGAGGGCGACGCCTCGGTGGGTGTCCTCGTCGATCCGGATCATGCCGGAGTCGGCGGGCTGGGCCAGCACCGTGCCGCCGCGCACGTAGCGGTCGTACTGCTGGGTGACCCACTGCCGGGACGCCAGGTTCGGCGACGCGGCCATCGTCTTGATCAAGGCCAGCAGCTCGTCGTTCGCGGGCTTCGCCAAGCGGTCCGGGGTGTCCGCCTGCAACGCGTCCTGGTCGGCGGGGCGCTGCACCGGGCGGTTGTAGACGGGACCCTCGTGGGCGACCGTGCGCGGCGGGACGTCGACCACGACCTCGTCGTGCCAGGTGATGACCAGGCGGTCGCCTTCGGTCACCTCGCCGATCTCGGTGGCGATCACGTCCCACTTGGCGCACACGGCCATGAACGCGTCCACGTCCTCCGGCCGCACGACCGCGCACATGCGCTCCTGCGACTCGCTGGACAGCACCTCGGCGGGCGTCATGCCGGAGGCGCGCAGCGGCACCCGGTCCAGCTGGACGCGCATGCCGCCGTCACCGGCGCTGGCCAGCTCCGAGGTCGCGCACGACAGGCCCGCGCCGCCGAGGTCCTGGATGCCGACGACGAGCTTCTGCCGGAACAGCTCCAGCGAGCACTCGATCAGCACCTTCTCGGTGAACGGGTCGCCCACCTGGACGCTGGGCAGCTTCTTGCGCTTGCCGGCGGTGTCGTCGAAGGTCTCCGACGCCAGCACCGACACGCCGCCGATGCCGTCGAGGCCGGTCCGAGCGCCGTACAGGATGATCTTGTTGCCCGCGCCGGAGGCGTGCGCCAGGTGCAGGTCCTCGACCCGCATCGAGCCCACGCACAGGGCGTTGACCAGCGGGTTCCCCGAGTACGACTCGTCGAAGACGACCTCGCCGCCGATGTTGGGCAGGCCCAGGCAGTTGCCGTAGCCGCCGACGCCGGCGACGATCCCGGGCAGCACCCGGCGGGTGTCGGGGGCGTCGGCGGGACCGAACCGCAGCGGGTCCATCACGGCCAGCGGCCGGGCGCCCATCGCGAGGATGTCGCGCACGATGCCGCCGACGCCGGTCGCCGCGCCCTGGTAGGGCTCGACGTACGACGGGTGGTTGTGGCTCTCGACCTTGAAGGTGATCGCCCAGCCGTCGCCGATGTCGACCACGCCCGCGTTCTCGCCGATGCCCGCGAGCATCTTGGCGCGCATCTCGTCGGTGGTGGTCTCGCTGAAGTACTTCAGGTGCACCTTGGACGACTTGTAGGAGCAGTGCTCGCTCCACATGACCGAGTACATCGCCAGCTCGGCGTCCGTGGGGCGGCGGCCGAGGATCTCGCGGATGCGGGCGTACTCGTCGTCCTTCAGGCCCAGCTCCTTGTAGGGCTGCTCCTGGTCGGGCGTGGACTCCGCGTTCTTGACCGTGTCGAGGCTCATGCGCTCACCACCGCGTCGAGCAGGGACAGGAACATGCCCAGGCCGTCGTCGGTCGGGCCGGTGAGGGCGTCGATCGCGTGCTCCGGGTGCGGCATGAGGCCGACCACGCGGCCGTTGGCGCTGGTGATGCCGGCGATGCCGTTGCGCGAGCCGTTCGGGTTGTCGCCGACGTAGCGGAACACCACGCGCCCTTCGCCCTCCAGCTCGTCCAGGGTGTGCTGGTCGGCCTGGTAGCCGCCCTCACCGGACTTGAGCGGGACGAGGATCTCGGCGCCCTGGTCGTAGCGGGTGGTCCAGGCGGTCTGGTTGTTCTCGACCTTCAGCCACTGGTCGCGGCACACGAAGTGCAGCTTGTGGTTGCGGATCAGCGCGCCGGGCAGCAGGTGCGCCTCGCACAGGATCTGGAAGCCGTTGCAGATGCCCAGCACGGGCATCCCCTTGTTCGCGGCCTCGACCACTTCCTGCATCACCGGGGCGAACCGGGCGATGGCGCCGCAGCGCAGGTAGTCGCCGTAGGAAAACCCCCCGGGCACGATGACCGCGTCCACGCCCTTCAGGTCGTGGTCGGCGTGCCACAGGCTGACCGCCTCGCCACCCGCGTACTTGACGGCACGGGCCGCGTCGACGTCGTCCAACGTGCCGGGAAAGGTGATGACCCCGACCTTCATGCGTCGACCCGCCGGACGACCCAGTCCTCGATCACGGGGTTGGCGAGGAACGTCTCGGCGATCTTGGCGAGCGTGGCGTCGTCGACGTCGTCGGCGACCTCCAGCTCGAAGTGCTTGCCCTGACGGACAGTGGTGACTCCGTCGAACCCGAGACGGGGCAGCGCATTGGCCACCGCCTGTCCTTGCGGGTCGAGGATCTCGGGCTTCGGCATGACGTCGACGACGACTCGGGCCACGACAGGCTGCTCCCTGGTAGGAGGGCTGGCGGTACTGCCGAAGCCTACCTGACCTGGGTGTTCATCAACTTCACAGGTGTCGGGGGGCACACGTTCACCTGGGTTCACCCGATCGAGAGCGCGGGTTCCGGGCCAGTCCAGCGCTAGCCTGGGGGCAGCTTCGGCCCGTAAGCCGGAGAAGTGAGCGTGGTCCCCGTCCGGACGGTCGGCGGCCACGCTTCGCGCTTTGTCGGGCTGGTCGAGGCGGATGACGGAGCCGATCACGGGGGCGATCCGCCGAGCCCAATCGCCGCCCGCGCCGTGACACCAGGCCGCGATGTCCGAAGGCCGCCACCTCCGACAGGATCGCCCGCCTCCGCTGCGGCTTCTCCTTCTTCAAGTGCAACTCCCACCGGCCCGGCAGAAGCAACCCACGCGCCTGCGACCGCAGCAGGCGCCGGTGGCGGGCTCAACGAGCTGCCAGGTAGTACGTGTCCTGGCGGCGGGATTCGTCGACGAAGGGGTGCACGGTCACGACCTCCTACCGGCCGCCCCTTGCGTTCGCCGTGGGCTGATCGGCTGGCGATGGGGGCGTGGGGGTCGCAGGGTGGGGATCATGCGGATCCTGGTGCTGGGTGGGACGGTCTTCCTCGGGCGGGCTGTGGCTGTTGAGGGGGTTCGGCGGGGGCATGACGTTGTTTGTGCGGCTCGTGGGGAGTCCGGGGTGGTGCCGGAGGGGGCCGTTCATGTTCCGGTGGATCGGAATCTTGGGCTTGGGGCGTTGGATGGCGAGGTGTTCGACGGGGTTGTGGATGTGGCGCGGAGTGTGACCTGGGTTCGGGATGCCGTTCGATCCATTCGGGCGCGGCATTGGGCGTTTGTGTCGACCTGTTCCGTGTACGCCGATCACGCGACGCCGGGCAGCATGGAAACCCTTCCGCCGTTGGAGGACGATCCCGACGCCCCGATGTCGCCTGAGCGCTACGGCAGTGTGAAGGTCGCCAGTGAGAACGCGATCAAAGAGGTGCGGGACGCATTTATCGTGCGTGCGGGGTTGATCACTGGGCCTGGAGACACCAGCGACCGGTTCGGGTACTGGCCTGCCCGGCTCTCCCGGGGTGGCCGGGTCGTGGTGCCGGACGTGCCCGATCAGCCTGCCCAGCACGTCGACGTCCGGGACCTGGCCGCCTGGATCGTCGACTCTGCCGAGAACGGCACCACTGGCACCTTCGACGCCATCGGGCCCTCGAACCCGCTCAGCCTCCTGCTCGGCGAGATCGCCGGGGCCACCGCACCGCCCGGCACGGAACTGGTGCGCGTCCCCGAGAAGGTCCTCGAAGAGCACAGCATCGCGCCCTGGGCCGGGCCGCGGAGCTTGCCGTTGTGGCTGCCGGCCTCGCACCGCGCACTGATGTTCCGGGACGCCGGTCCGGCGTTGGCTGCTGGGCTCAAGCCGCGGCCCACGGCCGAGACCGCGCTCGACTCGCTGGGGTACGAGCGCGGCCTCGGGCTGGACCGTCAGCGCCGCGCGGGGCTGCCCGCGGACGTCGAGGCCGAGCTGCTCACCGCGGTGGGCTGACCGAAGCTGCTCACCGCGGTGGGGTGACCGGAGCGGCTCACAGCAGGGGGTTGACCTGGGCTGCGATCAGGTCGATCCGCACGCCCTGGTTCGGGCACCCGCCCCAGTGGTGCAGGCCGATGACCTTGTGCGTCCGCCGGGACAGCACCGGCGAGCCGGACGAGCCGCCCTCGGTGTCGCACTTGTAGGCGATGTCGGACTGCGACGAGTCGCCGTTGACCCGCACCGCGGTCACCTTGCAGTACCCGCCGCCGTTCTGGTCGTCGCGCAGGGACAGCTTCTTCAGCTTGCCCGCCGGGTGGCCGACGACGTACATCTCCTCGCCCACGGCCGGCACGCGCGCGTCCAGCTCCAGGTAGCCGAACGAGCTGATGGTGGTGAAGTTGGTGACGCTGAACAGCGTGTAGTCCAACGCGGCGCTGGTCTTCAGCACCGACGACACCAGCACCTTGGTGACGGTCGCGGAGGTCGTCCCGCCGCACGTCGGGCACTGGTAGTTGAACCACACCTCGATGCCGGTGCCGCTGGTGAAGCAGTGGTTGTTGGTCAGCATCCGGTTGTTGGGGCCGACCCGCCACGCCGTGCACAGCGACCCGCCGTTGCGCAGCAGCTTGGCGACCGACTTGGTCCGGCCGAACTCGGTCGGGTTCGACGTCTGGTAGCAGGCGACGTCGCGGTAGTCGTTGGTGCCGCAGATGCTCTTCGGCGCGATCTCCGCTTCCCGGGCCAGTTCGGCGTCGGTGAAGCCGCGGGTGATCTTGTCGAGCTTGACGCGGGACGCCGGGTGGGGCGCGCCGCCGTCCCGGCCCTTGATCGCGACGACCGCGCGGTCACCGGTGATCGACATGGCCCAGAACCCGGTGGCGTCCGCCGACGCGGTGCCGGACGCGAGCGGGTCGGCGGTGTACCGGTAGGACTCGGTGCCGGCGGGGTTGGCGACGGTCAGGACGTCGCCTCCCACCAGCCGCAGGGCGCTGAAGTGGGCCTTGAGGTACCACGACCCGGGACGGGAGATCGTGGTCTCGGAGGACCGGCCGCCGACGACGGTCGAGACGACCTCGTCCTGGCCGACCTTCTGGGTCTGCTCGAAGTGCTGTTCCGCGGTGGCGGCGGTTGCGGTTCCCGCCAGCACGGGTACAACGAGCAGGGCGGCAGCGAGGAGGCGCAGGGTGCTCCGCACTGTGTTCACCTCACGTTGTGTCGCAGGGACAACTACACGAGGTGATGTTCCTCACGTCACCCGTACGTGTCTCCCCGCCGAACGTCGGTACTCCACGCGAAAGGCTGCCAGGATGCGAATCGTCCACTTCGGACACTCGTGCGTGCTCGTCGACACCGGCTCCGCCCGCCTGCTGTTCGACCCCGGCGCCTGGTCGACCGGGTTCGAGGAGGTCAGGGACCTGGACGCGGTGCTGGTGACCCACCGCCACCCCGATCACCTGGACCCCGCACGGCTGCCCGACCTGCTGGCGAACAACCCGCGGGCGGCCCTTTACGCGGCCGACGAGCTGGACGGCGCCACCCCCGCCCGACCGGGTGACGTGCTGGACATCGCCGGGGCGTACGTCCACGTCCTCGACGCGCCGCACGCGGAGATCCACCCGTCCGTGGAGGTGCCGACCAACGTGGGCTACCTGGTCGACCACGGCGCCTTCTACCACCCGGGCGACTCGCTGACCGTGCCCGAGCAGAAGGTGGACATACTGGCCGTGCCGACCGCCGCGCCGTGGCTGAAGGTCTCCGAGGCCGCCGACTTCATCGCGGAGGTCCGCCCGCGGATCGCCGTGCCGATCCACGAGGCGATCGTGTCCCGGACCGAGATCTACTACCGGGTCCTGTCGACCACCGCGCCCGAGGGCACCGAGTTCAGGGTGCTGCCCAGGGGCGAGTCCGCGGAGCTGTAGACCCCAGGCAGGGCACCGTGGTGCAGGGCGATGTCCACGGCCTCCAGCAACGGGTCGCGCAGGCGGTCCAGGTCGGCGGCGTCCACGCCCACCCGCACGAACCCGCCGCGCCGAGCCGCCCGGCCCACGCCCGCCAGGTAGCTCCAGTGCTCGGTCACCATCCGCACCCGGCCCGCCCGCACGTCACCGGTGCGCAGGTCGCGCACGCCCGCCATGTCCGCGCACACCGCGAACCGGTGCCGGCGCAGCGCGACCAGCGTGCCCGGTGACGCGAGCCAGCTCGGCGGGGCGAAGGCGTCGGTGGCCAGTCCCAGGCGGTGCAGCGCGGACCGGGCCGCGACCAGCCGCAGCCCCGCCTCGTGCGCGGGCAGCGCCGAGAACTCGGCGCGCTTGCGCAGCGACACCGGGCGCCGGCACGGGTCGGTGTCGTGGTCGAAACCGTGCAGGACCAGGGCGTCCGCCCCGCGCACCCGCGCCCGCACCCAGTCCAGCGCCTCGCCGGGCACGGCCTTGCGCGGCGCGAGCAGCAGCGACAGCGGCACGCGCCGCCGGTCCAGCTCGTCGGCCAGGTCGGCGCACCGGGCGAACGTGCTCGGCCCGATGCCGGACAGCGAAACCACGAGGGTGGCGACCATGCCCACCAGTGCGCCGCACCGGCGTGTCGGCCGCCTGACCACCAGGTGACGTGCCGTGGCCGATCGCGCGAAACTCCGGCGTCCGCGCACCGACGGCGGGACGCGCACCGCCGCGGGACGGCCGCCGACCGGCTACGAGATCCAGTCGGCGAACGACAGCCCGGTGATCCGCTCGTACGCCTCGACGTACCGGGCGCGGGTCGCGGCCACCACGTCGTCGGGCAGCGGCGGGGGCGGCGTGTCCGACGCCCGGTCCCAGCCGGACTCCGCCGAGGTCAGCCAGTCCCGCACGTACTGCTTGTCGAACGACGGCTGCACGCGGCCGGGCGCGTACCCCTCGGCCGGCCAGTAGCGGGACGAGTCCGGCGTCAGCACCTCGTCGCCCAGCACCAGCGTGCCGTCCGCGTCCAGGCCGAACTCGAACTTGGTGTCCGCCAGGATCACCCCGCGCGACCGGGCGAACTCCCGGGCCGCCGCGTAGATGTCCAGCGTCGCGGACCGCAGCCGCGAGGCCAGGTCCAGGCCCACCGACTCCACCACGACCTCGAAGGACACGTTCTCGTCGTGCGACCCGATCTCCGCCTTCGTCGCCGGCGTGAAGATCGGCGATGCCAGCTCGGACGCCTCGACCAGCCCCTCCGGCAGCGGCACCCCGCACACCGAGCCGCCCCGCTGGTACTCGACCATGCCCGACCCGGTCAGGTAGCCGCGCGCCACGCACTCGACCTGCACCATGTCCAGCCGCTTGACCAGCAGCGCCCGGCCCCGGACCTCCGCCGGGATGCGCGGGTCGTCCCACGCCACCAGGTGGTGGGGCACCAGGTCCGCGAACTTCTCGAACCAGAACACGCTCATCGCGGTGAGCACGCGGCCCTTGTCCGGGATGGGCGTGGTCAGGACGTGGTCGTAGGCCGAGATCCGGTCCGAGGCGACGAGCAGCAGCAGCTTGTCGTCCACCTCGTGGATGCTGCGGACCTTGCCGGCCGCGATCTGGCGGTAGTCAGCGAGCTTGGGCACGGCCCGAAGCCTACTTCGTCCCAGGTCATGGGCGGCCCTTCCCACCTGCGGCAAGATTCCTGCCATGCGTGCACCCGCACTGATACTCGCCGTGACCGCCCTGCTCGCGGCAGCCTGCGCCCCCGCGGACCAGGCCGCGCCCACCCCGACCCAGGTCGACGGGGTCGCCTGCACCAAGGACAAGCTGGCGACCCTGACGCCGGGCAAGATCACCTTCGGCACCGACCAGCCCGTCTACCAGCCGTGGTTCGTCGACGACGACCCCACCAACGGCAAGGGCTTCGAGTCGGCCGTCGCCTACGCCGTCGCCGAGGAGCTCGGCTACGCCAAGACCGACGTCGTGTGGACGCGGGTGCCGTTCAACGCGGCCATCCAGCCCGGCAAGAAGTCCTACGACGCCGACATCAACGAGTTCTCCATCACCGAGGAGCGCAAGCAGGCGGTCGACTTCTCCGCGCCGTACTACGACGTGGACCAGGTGCTGATCACCCTGAAGTCGTCCAAGGCCGCCTCGGTGAAGACGCTGGCCGAGGTGAAGAAGGTCAAGATCGGCGCCCAGGTCGGCACCACGTCGTTCGAGGCGGCCAAGCGCCTGTCGCCCGAGCAGGACGTGGCGGTCTACAACACCAACGACGACGCCAAGGCCGCCCTGCGGGCCGGGCAGATCGACGCGCTGGTGGTGGACCTGCCGACCGCCTTCTACATCACCTCCGCCGAGCTGGAGGACGGCCAGATCGTCGGCCAGGTCCCCGGCGGCGACGGGCGGCCCGAGCAGTTCGGCATCGTGCTGGACAAGGGCAGCCCGCTCACCGGCTGCGTCTCCAACGCCGTCGAGTCGCTGCGCTCGAAGGGCACGCTCGCGAAGCTGGAGCAGGAGTGGCTGTCGTCGGCGGGCAACGCACCCGAGCTGAAGTGACCGTCTCCGACTTGCAGCGGGAGCGCTTGGCGTACAAGCGCTTCCGCTCGCGGCGGTCCACGGTGGTCGCCCTGCTGTCCACCCTGGTGTTCGCGGCGGTCGGGTACGCCACGGTCACCGGCGCGCCGGGGTGGCCGCGGGTGCGGGAGTCGTTCTTCAACGTCGACGTGGCGTGGCGCGCGCTGCCCGCGGTGCTGGAAGGCCTGTGGCTGAACCTGCGCGTGCTGCTGGTGTGCGGTGTGCTGATCCTGGTGCTCGCGCTGGGCGTGGCGGCGCTGCGCACGCTGCGGGGTCCGGTGTGGTTCCCGGTGCGGGCGCTGGCCACGGCGTACGTGGACCTGTTCCGCGGCATGCCGCTGATCATCACCCTGTACCTGGTGGGGTTCGGGCTGCCCTCGCTGCGGCTGACCGGCGTGCCCAACGACTACGTGGTGCTGGGCGGCGCGGCGCTGGTGCTGACCTACACCGCGTATGTGGCGGAGGTGTTCCGCGCCGGGATTGAATCGGTCCATCCGTCGCAGGTCGCGGCGGCGCGGTCGCTCGGGCTGGGTCCGCGGCGGACGTTGCGGCTGGTGGTGCTGCCGCAGGCGGTGCGGCGGGTGCTGCCGGCGCTGCTGAACGACTTCGTGGCGTTGCAGAAGGACTGCGGGTTGATCTCGGTGCTGGGTGCGGTGGACGCGGTGCGGGCGGCGCAGATCGAGCAGGCGCGGTCGTTCAACTTCACCCCGTACGTGCTGGCCGGCCTGCTGTTCGTGCTGCTCGCGGTGCCGTCCGCGCGGTTCGCCGACGCGATGGCGCGGCGCGCGGAACGCCGGGAGGGTCGCCGATGACCGCCCCGGTGCTCAGCGTGCGGAACCTGGTCAAGCGGTACGGCACGAACACCGTGCTCGACGGCGTCGACCTCGACGTGCGGGAGCACGAGGTGGTGGCGCTGATCGGGTCGTCCGGGTCGGGCAAGTCCACGCTGCTGCGGTGCGTGAACCTGCTGGAGGAGCTCGACGACGGGCAGGTGCTGCTCGACGGCGTGGACGTCTCGGACCCGCGGGTGGACGCCGACGTGGCCCGGCGGGGCATGGGCATCGTCTTCCAGGCGTTCAACCTGTTCCCGCACATGACCGTGCTGGACAACATCACCCTGGCGCCGCGCGTGGTGCACGGCGTGGCCCGGGGTGACGCGGAGCGGACGGCGCTGGAGCTGCTGGACCGGGTGGGCCTGGCCGACCGGGCCGGCAGCTACCCGGACCGGCTGTCCGGCGGCCAGCAGCAGCGGGTGGCCATCGCGCGGGCGCTGGCCTACTCGCCCCGGCTGCTGCTGCTCGACGAGATCACCAGCGCGCTGGACCCCGAACTGGTCGGCGAGGTGTTGGCGCTGGTCAGGGAGCTGGCCGCGCAGGGCCGGACGATCCTGATGGCCACCCACGAGATGGGCTTCGCGCGTCAGGTCGCCGACCGGGTGTGCTTCCTGGACGGGGGTCGCCTGGTCGAGTCCGGACCACCCGGGCAGGTGCTGGGCGAGCCGGTGCACGAGCGGACCCGGCAGTTCCTGCGGCGGATCATCGAGGCGGGCCGGTTGTGAGCGGGCGAACGCCGGGTGAAGTGCGGGTGGGGTGAGGGGCGCTTGGGTATCGGACGGGTGCCCCCTACCCTGCTACCCGTGACGGCACGGACAGCGGTCTGGACACCGGTGGCAGTGGGCGTGGGCCTGCTGCTCCTGGGCGCGTGCGGCAAACCCCACGCCTCACCCACTCCGGTACCGGTGCCGAGCATCACCGCGTCCCCGACCTCGGTCCCGGTCCCGGCGAACGCCTCCATCTCGGTCCGCCCGGCTCCCACGACCGCGACCACGACGGTGGCCGGCACCACCGAACCGCCCCCGCCGCCGGTCACCCAGCCCCCGGCGCAGGTCCAGCCGGAGCCGACCCAGGTCCAGCCCACCCAGCAGCCGTGGAAGGACGTGGCGCTGCTGGGCCTCCCGTGCGAGACGGAGGGCGCGACGGCGAACGACCCCGCCGGGCGTCCGCTGGTGTGCGAGAAGTCCCGGCGGGGCAAGCTCTACTGGACCCGGCCTTAGAGGATCGGTTCCGGGGCATAACCGGCCGCAGCCGGGAACTTGGCCAGCACGTCCTCCACCTGCGCCACGACGGCGGCGACCTGCTGCCCCGCCACCCCGGTGAACGACAGCCGGTCGTCCAGCAGGGCTTGGAGCTCGTCCCGGTCCAGCGGCAGGCGCGAGTCGGCCGCCAGCCGGTCCAGCAGGTCGTTGCCCGCGCCCTGCTCGCGCATGGCCAGCGCCACCGCCACCGCGTTCTCCTTGATGGCCTCGTGGGCGGTCTCGCGGCCCACGCCCTTGCGGACGGCGGCCATCAGGACCTTGGTCGTGGCCAGGAACGGCAGGTAGCGGTCCAGCTCGTTGGCGACCACCGCCGGGTACGCGCCGAACTCGTCCAGCACCGTCAGGAACGTCTCCAGCAGCCCGTCGAAGGCGAAGAACGCGTCCGGCAGCGCCACCCGGCGGACCACCGAGCACGACACGTCGCCCTCGTTCCACTGGTCGCCGGACAGCTCGCCGACCATCGACAGGTAGCCGCGCAGGATGACCGCGAAGCCGTTCACCCGCTCGCACGACCTGGTGTTCATCTTGTGCGGCATCGCGCTGGAGCCGACCTGGCCGGGCTTGAAGCCCTCGGTCACCAGTTCGTGGCCCGCCATCAGGCGGATGGTCTTGGCCAGGCTCGACGGCCCGGCGGCCAGCTGCACCAGGCACGACACGACGTCGAAGTCCAGCGACCTCGGGTACACCTGGCCGACGCTGGTCAGCACGCGTTCGAAGCCCAGGTGGCCGGCCACCGCCTGCTCCAGCTCGGCGAGCTTGTCGTGGTCGCCGTCGAGCAGGTCGAGCATGTCCTGGGCCGTGCCGACCGGCCCCTTCACTCCGCGCAGCGGGTAGCGGGCGACCAGCTCGTCCAGCCGCCGGAACGCCACCAGCAGCTCGTCGGCGGTCGTGGCGAAGCGCTTGCCGAGGGTGGTGGCCTGGGCGGCCACGTTGTGCGAGCGGCCCGCCATCACCAGGTCCGCGTGCTCGGCCGCGAGGCGGGCCAGGCGGGCCAGGACGGCGGCGGTCTTGCCGCGGACGTGCTCCAGCGACCGGAGCACCTGGAGCTGCTCGACGTTCTCGGTCAGGTCGCGGGAGGTCATGCCCTTGTGGACGTGCTCGTGGCCGGCGAGGGCGTTGAACTCCTCGATGCGGGCCTTCACGTCGTGCCGGGTCACCCGCTCGCGGTCGGCGATCGACTTCAGGTCGACCTGGTCGACGACCCGCTCGTAGTCGGCCACCGCCTCGGCCGGCACGGCGACGCCGAGCTCGGCCTGGGCCTTGAGCACCGCCAGCCACAGCTGCCGTTCCAGCACGATCTTGTGCTCGGCGGACCACAGCGTGGCCAGCTCGGTGGAGGCGTAGCGACCTGCGAGGACATTGGCGATCCTGGGCTTGCTCGTCACCGCCACAGGATAGTTGCCGCGCCCCACCCCGCCGGTCAGCCGGTCAGCCGGTCAGGCTGAGCAGCGGGTCGGTGGCCAGGGTGATCAGCTGGTCGGGCGACAGCGGCGGCGCGGGGGTGTCGCCGGTCCGGCCGGCGTCGTAGGGGTGGCCGGTGATCATGACCACCGTGCCGTCGGTGCGGAAGTGGGCGACGACGGTGCTCGCCGGCTCGCCGTCCGCGCTGCCGGCGGTCGCCACCTCCACGCGGCTGCCGTCCGGCTGGATCCGCGACGGGTCGCACCGCGCCGGCGCGCAGAACGCGGCACGGGTCACGGCACCCGGCGGGACGATCAGCTCGACGGTGAGGCTCGTCATGCCCACCTTGTCGAAGACGTACACGTACCCGGTGACGTAGCCGGCCGAGAGCTTCCGGGTGTCGCTGAAGTCGGCCTTGGCGTCGATCGCGCCCGGCACGACCTGGAGGACCTGCTTGGTCAGGTAGCCGGACAGGTACTTCACGCCCTCGCCGGGCTGCACCGCCGGCGAGGTCATCGGCAGGCTCTCCACCGAAGCCGGCGCCGGAGCCGACGTCGGCGCCGTCGTGGTCAGCACGCGGGCCGCGTCGACGGTCTCGCGCGGCGTCAGCACGCCGGGCAGCGCGAGCACGGTCCCGATCAGCGCAAAAGTCGCCACACCCACCGCCACCAGCGCCCGGCGGCGCCGGCGAAAGGTCTCCGCGCGGGCGATCAGGACGTCGGGGTCGAAGTTCAGCGGCGGCTCGTCCGCGACCGCCGCGCGCAGGCTCTCCCTCAGCTCCGCTTCGCTCATGACGCCACCACCGCCCCCGCCTCCAGTTGCTCCACGGCCGCGCGCAGCGCGACCAGTCCCCGTGCCGTCTGGCTCTTGACCGTCCCCTCGGTGCACCCCATCGCCACCGCGACGTCGCTGACCGACAGGTCCTCGAAGTACCGCAGCACGAGCACCGCCCGCTGGCGGGGCGGCACGTGCAGCAGGGCCGCGTGCACCAGGTCCCGCGCCCACAGCTTCTCCTCGGCCAGGTCGGGGTCCGCGGACAGGTCGGCCCGGTCGGGGACCTCGCCGTCGCGCTGCTCGGCGCGCCGCCACGGTCTGCGCTTCTCGTCCAGCCACGTGCGCAGGAGGATCTTGCGCGCGTACGCCGAGGGGTTGTCGCGCCACTCGACGCGGTGCCACGCCTGGTACAGCTTGAGGAGGCTGGCCTGCATCAGGTCCTCCGCGGTGTGCCAGTCGCCGCAGAACAGGTAGGCGGTCCGCCGCAGCGCGGCGGCGTGGCCCACCGCGAACTCGCGGAAGCCCTGCTCATCGGCCTTGCCCATCCGTACCCCTTCCGGACCCTCCCACCACTAACACGGCCGGGGGACCGACGGGGTTGCACGGGTTTCAGCGCGAGTGCATGGCCTTGGCGAGCATCCGGCGGGCGGCGGAGCGCGGGTCGGGGCTGATCTCGATCAGGGCGTTCACCACCGCGCCGTCGACCAGGGCGATCAGCTCCTCCACGCGTTCCTGCCCGACGGGCTGGCCGGCACGGGTGAAGATGTCCAGCAGGAGCCCGTGCAGCTCGCCGCTGAGCTTGCGCATCAACGGCCGCAGGTAGGGGCGGCGGCCGGTGGCCACGAGCCGTTCGTAGCGCAGCAGGACGGCTTCGGCGTCCCGGTCGCCCGCGGGCGGGCCGAGCAGCAGGTCCAGGACGAGGTCGATGAACGCCTCGCCGCCGCACTCCTCGGGGTCCAGCTCGTCCAGCCGGGCCTTGCCGTAGGCCAGCTCGGCGTGGCCGTGGAACTCCAGGGCGGCCGTGACCAGCTCGTCCAGCGAGTCGAAGTAGTACGTGGTGGACGCGAGCGGCAGGCCGGCGCGTTCGGCGACGGCGCGGTGCCGGACCGCGTCGAAGCCGCCGTCGACCAGGAGGCCGGCGGCGGCTTCGACCAGCGCCTGGCGACGGCGCTCGCCCTTGGGCGTTGCGGCAGTCATCGTCTGAGAAAGGTACTAGTGAACCCGGTCGCTCAGAACTCCGCCGCGATCTCCCGCGCCAGGCTCGCCAGCTCGGCCGCGAACGGCGCCACCGACGACCCGGCTTCAGGTTCGCTCAGCACGTGCACCACACCCGTCTTCGCCGGGCTCGACGCCTCGGCGGTCGCACCGGAGGACACGGTCAACGTCCCCTTCGGCACCAGCACCACCGACACCACGCCCGGGATCGACCCGTCGCGGACCAGGAAGGACGCGCCCCGCGACCCCGGCGGGCACTGGGCGGCGGCCGGCGCGGGCTGGAGGCCTTCGGCGGCCGGGAGCTTGTCGGCGAGGGCGACGGCAAGCTCCCGGTCCACCTCCTGGCACCCGGAGGTGCCACCGGTCGCGTCGCGACCGGTCGTCCCCGACGTGCCGTCCCCCTGCGTAGACGGGTCGTCGGGGATGCTCTTGGGCGGCAGTCCGCCGCTCTGGTCGGTTTCGGCCCGCGGTTCACCCTCCTGCGCGGCGAACGGACTGGCGGTGAGGTTAGGGGACGGGGCGTCCTGAGCGGAACCCGCGGACGTCGCCAGCTCGTTCGACTGCCTGGTCAGGTTCGTGCCCACCAAGACGCCGCCGACCAGCAGCACGACGGCCAGGGTGGAGCCCAGCGCGACCCGGGTCCGACGCCGGGCCGTGACCCGCGCCGACTCGGCCCGCACGCTGCCCACGTCGAACGACGGCGGCGGCGCACCACCCGACGCGTCGCGGAACAGCTCCGCGAGCTTGCGCTCGTCCACCTCAGCACCTCCCCTTCACGACGCGGGCCTCAGGTCGTCGATCGCGTCACCCAGCGCCTCCCGCAGGGCTTCCAGCCCGCGCGAGGTCTGGCTCTTCACGGTCCCCTCGGAGCACCCGAGCACCTCGGCCGCGGCCGACACGTCCAGGCCCTCCAGGAACCGCAGCACGAGCACCGCCCGCTGCCTCGGCGGCACCCGCTTCAAGCCCGCGACCAGGGTCTCGCGCGTCGCCACCGCGTCACCGACCTCCCCGTCCCGCACGGGCGAGTCCGGGACCGTGTCCACGAACCGCTCGCGCCGCCAGGGCCGCCGAGACTCGTCGATCACCGCGCGCACCAGCGTGCGGCGGACGTAGGCGTCCAGGGCCTGCTTGTCCCGGACCTTCCGCCACCTCCGGTGCAACGCGACGAACGCGGTCTGCGCGAGGTCGTCCGCCCGGTGCCAGTCACCACAGAGCAGGAACGCCGTTCGGCGCACGGCCTCCCGGCGAGCTGCGAAGTACTCCGCGAACTCCTGCTCGTCGCGCTGATCCACGCGGACTCTCTCCGCTCGTCGTGCTTGCACCTACCGGACGGAACAGGGGCCGCCCACGGTTGCACGCCACCTCGTCGAGACGTGCGTCACCCCCCATCGTGGTACCGACGACCGCACGCGGTAAGGCCTTGCCGCGTGTGATGTGATCCATTCGTGACCCAGCTCGCACCCCTGGACTTCAGGTCCGACACCGTCACCCGCCCCGACGAGGCCATGCGCTTGGCGATGTCCGCCGCCGAAGTGGCCGACGACGTGCTAGAACACGACCCGACCATGCTCGCCCTGGAAGAGCGGGTCGCCGGCCTGTTGGGCGTGGAGGCGGCCCTGTGGGTGCCGTCCGGTTCGATGGGCAACCTCATCGCCCTCACCATCCACCTACGCCCCGGCGACCGCTTCCTGGCCGCACGCGGCGCCCACGTGCTGGACAACGAACTGGGCACCGCAGCCTGGATCGCCGGCGGCATGCCCCACCCCCTGGAGTGGGACGCTCCAGGCCGCTTCAGCCCGGAGGCCGTGCGCGCGGCTGCGGGCGCAGACGGCCCGTACTACTCCCTGCGCACCACCCTGCTGTGCCTGGAGAACACCCACAACGCCGCCGGCGGCACCGTCACCCCGCCAGACGAGCACGCCCTCCTGGTGTCAACGGCCCGCGACACCG
The DNA here is from genome assembly GCF_037401995.1 of Saccharothrix sp. CCNWYY140. NCBI lineage: Bacteria > Bacillati > Actinomycetota > Actinomycetes > Pseudonocardiales > Pseudonocardiaceae > Saccharothrix > Saccharothrix sp. CCNWYY140. Next base: position 1,196 of record NZ_JBBEGC010000139.1, on the reverse strand, counting down.
GCCTGAAGGTGCACCTCGACGGGGCACGGCTGTGGAACGCCTCAGTGGCCTTGGGCGTACCCCCGGCCGCACTGACCGTCGGCGTGGACACCGTGCAGGTGTGCCTGAGCAAGGGCCTAGGCGCACCCGTGGGTTCCGTCGTGGCCGGCACAGCGGCGTTCGTCGCCGAGGCCCGGCGGGTCCGCAAGATGCTGGGCGGCGGCGTGCGCCAGGGCGGCGTCCTGGCAGCCGCCGGCCTGGTAGGCCTCGACCGTATCGACGACCTGGCCGCAGACCACGAGAACGCCCGGGTACTCGCACGCGGCCTCACCGACCTGGGCTGGGACGTGGTGGAACCGCAGACCAACATCGTCCTGGCCGGCGTCCCAGACCTGGAAGTCACCCTGACCGGCCTGCGCCACCTGGGCGTGTTCGCCGGCCCGATGTCCGGCAAGGTCCGGTTCGTGCTGCACCGCGACGTGGCAGCGGAGGACGTGGCGGAGGCACTGCGCCGCATCCGATCGGTCAGCTCGTGACCCGCTGGGTGGTGTTCGACTACGGCAACGTGCTCAGCGAGCCACACACCGGCCTGACCGACCTGGCAGGCTTGCTCAACGCGCCGGCCACCCGCTTCGAAGAGGTCTACTGGAGCTTCCGCCTCGCCTACGACCACGGGATGTCCGACCTGGAGTACTGGCAGTCGGTCGGAAAGGCCCTGGACGTCGAGGTGACCGAGGATTTGGCGGCGGAACTGAAGCAAGCGGACTTCGAGGTGTGGCTACGCGCCTCCCCGTCCGCCGTGTCCCTGGTCGAGGACTTGTCGACGGCCGGCGTACCGCTAGCACTGCTGTCGAACGCACCCTCCTCGTTCGGCCAGGCCTTGGCCGACAAGCCCTGGACCAGACACTTCAAGCACCTGGTGTTCTCCGGCGACCTGGGCGTGGCCAAGCCGTCCCCGGAGATCTGGACGTCGACGACGAACCTGCTCGGCTCATCGAACTGCATCTTCTTCGACGACCGACCGGAAAACGTGGCAGGCGCCGTCGAAGCAGGATGGACCGGCATCGAATGGCACGGCCCCACCCACGCCCGAACAGAACTAACCCACCTCGGCCTCCTCTAACTAAACCCTCCCGCGCACAGCGCGTGCTCTTCGGCGAAGCCGGCAAGCGGCAGTCCACCGAGGAGGACACAGCGCAACTTGGGCTTCTTGCTTG
>NZ_JBBEGC010000138.1:0-18874 GCF_037401995.1 Saccharothrix sp. CCNWYY140 | reverse complement strand
ACCCCGCTCTCGCAAGCACACCCGTCCACCGGACCAGGCATGTGCCCACCATCGAACGCAGCCCACTGCACCGGATACCCGGCACGGCACGAGTACGTCGTGGTGATGTGCGTCAAGCTGCCGCCACTCGGCTCACGCGGAGACTGCGCCGCGCACCCGTTGTTGCGCACGAACGTGTCGCGCAACGCACGCCCCGAGCCGATCCCCAGGACGTTGTCCGAGATACCGTGGATGCCGAAGTACGCCACCGGCTGCGTGCCGCCCGCGCACCCGCTCAACTGGGCACCGGAGTACACAACCACGGCACGGAACACCGTGGGCCGCGAGCACGCCAGCGAGTAGCTCATGCCGCCGCCGTAGCTGAAGCCCATCGCGAAGCGCTGGCCGGTGTTGACGCACAGCGCGCTCTCGATGCGCTTGATCATGTCGTCGACGAAGACGACATCCTCACCGCCGGAGTTCGCCCAACCATTCCCGAAGCCCTGCGGCGCAACGAGGATGGCGCTGTTGTTCGACTGCTCCTGCATCCCGTAGTACGACCACGCCAGGCCGCTCGTGCCGCCCGACGAGATCTCGTTCATGGTGCCGCCGCGCCAGTGGAACGCGAAGATCAACCGATACTGCCGGTTGGAGTCGTAGCCATCCGGAACCCGCAGGATGAACTGCCGGTTCTTGCCGTTCGTCGTGATGTTGTGCGTTCCGCTCGACATCCCGGGAGCCTTGCCACAGCCCGACCCGCCCGGGGTGCCGCCGCCGTCAACCCGGGCGAGCTGCCACTGCTGGTTGGCGCCACCGTTGTCGGTGTACTGGACGACGTTCGCGCCGTCCGCCGTTGACGAGCCCTGGACCTCGACGGCCTTGTTGCTGTGCCGGGCGATGAGCCTGACGTAGCCACCCTCGGAGTCCGCCAGGCGGAACTGCTGGTTGGTGCCGCCGTGGTCGGTCCACTGCTGGATCGCGGCGCCGTCGGCGGTGGAGACTCCCGACACGTCCAGGACCTTGCCGGAGTGCCGGGCGCGCACCTTGTAGTAGCCGCCGCCCGCGTCGACGAACTGGAACTGCTGGTTGGTGCCGTCGTTCCGGGTCCACTGCGCGATGCGGGTGCCGTCAGAAGTCCCCGCCGCGTAGACGTCCATAGCCTTGCCGCTGTTGCGGTTGACGAGCACGTACCACGCGGCGGGGTCCACGGTCGCCGCCGACGCGGCCGGGGCGCTCCAGGCGGAGACCAAGCTCGCCGTCAGCAGCCCGGCCGCCGCAGCGGCGACACCCCGCCCTATTCCTCCGAAATGCAAGAGAACCACTCCTCTTTCCCGGGAACCGCCCATCAGGGCAGCGTCCACCGCTGGTTCGTGCCGCCGTGGCACGACCAGACGATCAGCTGGGTGCCGTCGGCCGACGAGCCGCCGTTGGCGTCCAGGCACTTGTTCGAGGCCGCGTTCACCAGCGAGCCGTTCGTGTTGGCCGTCCAGCGCTGGTTCGCACCGCCGTTGCACGTCCACAGGCGCACCGCGCTGCCGTCGCCGGTGCCGGCGGCGTCCATGCACTTGCCCAGCGCCTTCAGCGTCGAACCGTCGACGGTCCACTGCTGGTTGGTGCCGGTGTGGCAGGACCACAGCTGGATGCGCGCGCCGTCCGCGCTGCTGTTGCCACTGACGTCCACGCACTTGCCGCTCGCCGACCGGATCTGCCCGGTGCGCGGAACGGGCACGGTGCCGCCCAGCTCCTTGATGCGGACGTTGCGGAACGACACGTCGTCACCGGTGCCGTGGTTCTGGATGCCGATGTGCCCGGACGCCAGGGACCGCACGGGGTCGGTGTTGGTGAAGTCGTTGATCTTCACCCCGTTGAGGAACACCTGGAGCCGTTCACCCTCGACGAGCAGCTCGTAGGTGTTCCACTCCCCCGGCGGGTTCAGCGCCGCGTCGCGCGCGGCGAGGTCGGCGCTCTTGAAACCGTAGATCGACCCGGTGGTGCGGTCGGCGGTGTCGGTGGCGTCGATCTGCACCTCGTACCCGTTGGCCATCGCCGAGTTGGGGTCCGAGCTGGGCGGGAAGCCCACGAACACGCCGGAGTTGTCGTCACCGTCGACCCGCCAGTCCAGCTTCAGCGAGTACGACTTGAACTCCTTGGTGCTGTACCAGTACAGGCCCATGCCACCGGAGGACCGCAGGGTCGCGTCGCTGTTGGTGAACCCGCCCGGACCGGCCTGGGACCAGCCCGTGGTGTTGCCGTTGTACAGCGCGGTGTACCCGGTCTCGGGACGGCAGTCGGCCTTGGCCCGCCCGGACGCGTACCGCAGGCCGCCCAGGACCATCGACCGGAACCCGGCCTCGGTGTAGGACGACTGCGTGTGGCCGCCGCCGGTGTAGAACGACCGGCCGCTGCCGATCGCCTTGCACCAGGTGTGCGGGTGGTCGCCACCCATCGAGCCGCCGGAGTAGGTCGACTCGTCCAGCGTGGCCAGGACCCGCGCGGTGGAGCGGGGGTTGGTGCGGTAGTTGTACCACTCGTCGGTGCGCACCCAGCTCGGGCTCAGGTGCGCGGTCGCCGGGTGGGCCCGGTTCTCCACCCGCACGGTGGCCTGCTGGATCGCCGGGTGCGAGGAGAACCACGCGCCCACCAGCTCGCCGTAGAACGGCCAGTCGTACTCGGTGTCGGCGGCCGAGTGGATGCCGAGGTAGCCGCCACCGCCGCGGATGTAGGTCTCGAACGCGCCCTGCTGGGTGGTGTTCAGGACGTCGCCGGTGGTGTTGAGGAACACCACGGCCTCGTACTGGGCCAGGTTGGTGGCGTTGAACTGGTTGGAGTCCTCGGTGACGGTCACCGTGAAGTTGTTGGCCGCGCCCAGTTCCCGGATCGCCTGGGTGCCCGCGGGGATCGAGTCGTGCCGGAAGCCCGCGGTCTTGGAGAACATCAGCACGTCGTAGGGCGTGTCGGCGGCCGAGGCCGGTGGCGCGGCGCCGACCGCCGAGGCGAGCAACGCCGCCGCGGCGACGCCGAACGCCCGTCGGAAGGACGGAAGTCTCATCTCACTCCTCCAATAGCCATCAGGGCAGCGTCCAGCGCTGGTTGGTGCCGCCGTGGCAGGACCAGATGATCAGCTGCGTGCCGTCGGCCGTCGAAGCGCCGTTGGCGTCCAAGCACTTGTTCGACTTGGCGTTGACCAGGGACCCGTTGGTCCCGACCGACCAGTTCTGGCTGGTGGTGCCGTTGCAGCTCACGAGCTGGACGTTGGTGCCGTCCGCGGTGCCGCCGGCGGCGGTGTCCATGCACTTGCCCAGCGCCCGCAGCGTCGTCCCCTGGACGGTCCACTGCTGGTTGGTCCCGCTGTTGCAGGTCCACAGCTGGATCTTCGTGCCGTCCGCGGTGCTGCCGCCGCTGACGTCCACGCACTTGCCGCCCGGCCCGGTGATCGGACCCGTGCGGGTGCCCGTGGACGTCCCGAAGGTGAACGCGTCCACGTCGAACAGGTAGCCCGTGCCGCTGCCCGAGAAGGTCAGGTACAGCGGGCCGGACGTCGTGGGCACGTTCGACAACGCGCCGGACACCTCGGTGAACGTCTCCCACCCGCCGGTCACCGGCACCGTCACGGTGCCCAGGACCGGACCGGAGGCGGACCCGGTGCGCACGGAGATCGTGCCGCCCGCGCCGCCCGAGGACACCCGCGCGGTGAACCGGTTCGCGCCGGTCAGGTTGTACGGGGTGAAGGAGATCCAGTCGCCGTTGTGCACGTCGCCGACCGTGCGCCCGCCCTCGGCCGCCGTCTTGTCGAACAGGCCCACGCCGGACATCGACGCGTAGTGCTCGGCCTGCCGGTGGCGCGGCTGGAGGGTGTGCTGGGTGTGGGTGGTCGCCGGGGCGACGCCGTTCGCGCCGTTGTCGGTGTACTCGGCGTCGAACACCGCGAACAGGTTGGCCGCCGTGTCGTGCTCGCCGTCCGCCGGGATCGTGAGCGAGCCGGAGCAGCCGTTGACCGAGGTGATCGGGTGGCCGTGGCTGTCGTGGCCCAGGACGTAGCTCAGCTTGACCCGGGTGCAGTCGATCGTGCCGTCCTCGGCGTCGGTGACGGTGATCGTGTACGGGATCGTGTCGCCGAAGCTGAACAGGGTCCCGTTGGGCGGGGTGTTCAGCGTGACCACCGGCGCCGAGTTGCCGACCGTGATGACCACGTTGGTGCTGCCGGTGAGCCCGGCTGGGTCTCTCACGGTGAGCGTGACGGTGTACTGGCCGTTGGCGGTGAAGGTGTGGCTCGGGTTGGCCGCCGTCGACGTGGTGCCGTCACCGAAGTTCCACGCGTAGGTCAGCGCGCCGCCCTCGGGGTCGGCCGAGCCGGCCGACGAGAAGTTCACCGCCAGCGGCGCGGCGCCGGAGGTCCGGTCGGCCGACGCGTTCGCGGTGGGCGCGCGGTTGTTGCCGCTGCCGATGTACTCGATGCGGTAGAGCGCGGAGCTGGCGTCGCCGCTGCCCCAGCCGGTGCCGTAGTCCAGCACGTACAGCGCGCCGTCGGGACCGAAGGAGGCGTCCATGACCTGCGTGCCGCGCCACGGGAAGTCGCTGACCTGCCCCGCCGAGCCGTCGGCGTTGACGTCGATGGCCTTGATCCAGCGGCGGCCGAACTCGGTGGCGAACACGTGCCCGTCCAGCGACTGCGGGAACTTGACCGTCGACGGGTTGTTCGCGTCGTACCGGTAGACCGGCGCGCTCATCGGCGACTCGGACCCGCAGCCGAACGCGGAGAACGAGCAGTTGTCGTACTTGATCCACGCCGCCCGCGCGGCGGGCAGGGTGCCCAGACCGGTGTTGTTGGGCGAGTTGTTGACCGGCGCGGCGCAGTTGAACCGGCTGCCGGACGGACCGGACGGGAACGTGAAGTCCACATAGGCCTCCGCGCTCGTGTTGCCGCCCACGCAGTACGGCCAGCCGTAGTTGCCCGCCGAGGGGATCCGGTTGAACTCCACCATGCCCTGCGGTCCGCGGGTGTTGCTGGCCGAGCCCGCGTCGGGGCCGTAGTCGCCCAGGTAGATAGTTCCGGTCGCCTTGTCCACGTTGAACCGGAACGGGTTGCGCAGGCCCATCGCGTAGATCTCGGGCCGGGTGCGGGCGGTGCCGGGCGCGAACAGGTTGCCCGCCGGGATGGTGTAGGTGCCGTCGGCGCCGACCTTGATCCGCAGCACCTTGCCGCGCAGGTCGTTGGTGTTGCCGGCGCTGCGCTGGGCGTCGTAGGCGGGGTTGCGGCCGGACCGCTCGTCGATCGGCGTGTAGCCGCCGGAGTCGAACGGGTTCGTGTCGTCGCCGGTGGACAGGTAGAGGTTGCCGGCCGCGTCGAAGTCGATGTCGCCGCCGACGTGGCAGCACATGCCCCGGCTGGTCGGCACGTCCAGCACGGTGACCTGGCTGGACATGTTCAGTGTGAAGTCAGAGTTGAGGGTGAACCGGGACAGCCGGTTCACGCCGTTCCACGCGGAGAAGTTCGTGCCGGTGGAGGGCGCGTCACCGCCCGGGGTGGTCAACGGTGGGGCGTAGTAGATGAAGACGTGCCGGTTGGTGGCGAAGTTCGGGTCCGCCGCGATGCCTTGCAGACCCTCCTCGTCGTGGGTGTAGACCGGGATGTTTCCGATGGTGGACGTGGTGCCGGTCGCCGTGGTGCGGCGGACGGTGCCGTTGCGCGAGGTGTGCAGGACCGAGCGGTCCGGCAGCACCGTCATCGACATCGGCTCGCCCATCTCGGCGACGCCCTTGGCGAGTTCGACCTGCTGGAAGTCGGCCGGGTTGACGGCGTGCGCGGCGGCGGTCGGTGCGGTCGCGGTCGTGACGGCCACCGCGCCCGCCACGACCAGGAGCGCGGCCGGGAGAGCCGCCTTGAGTCGTTCTCTCATGGCAGAAGGGGAACCTTTTCGTGAGGACGCGTCAGACGCGGGTGAGCTGGAAGCGCTGGTTGGAGTTGCCGGTGTAGTTCCACAGGGAGATGCGGGCGCCGTCGGCGGTCGAGGCGCTCCAGACGTCCAGCGCCAGGCCGCTGACCCGGTTGACCAGGCTGATCGCGCCGCCACCGTGGTCGACCACCCGCCACTGCTGGGCCGTCGAGTTGGCGTCCGGCTGCTGGGTGACGTCCGAGCCGGTCGCGGTGCCGCTGGGCGTGAGCACCAGGCCGCTGTGCCGCGCCCGCACGCGGTAGTGGTTGTCGCCGGAGGACAGGAAGTCGAACTGCTGGTTCAGGCCGCTGCCCACGGACCACTGGATGAGCTGCGCCCCCGCCGCCGTGGACGCGCCGCTGATGTCCGCCGCCTTGCCGCTGTGCGAGGCGACGAGCCGGTAGTTCACGCCGACCTGCACGCCGCCGCCGGGGTTGGTGCCGCCGTTGAGCACGGACAGGACCGAGTCGTAGGCGGGCTTCTTGTTGCCCGAGCGGTCGAACAGCAGCGGGTTCTCGCCCGACCGCCACGAGTCGCTGTCCCGGATGCCCCACACCGTGATGCCGGTGCAGCGCGGGACGTTGAGGCACGCCCGGACGGTGTTGGCGTACCCGGTCGTCGGCGCGTTGGCGATGTCCAGCTCGGTGATCTGCACGTCCACGCCGAGCGCGGCGAAGTTGGTCAGCGTGGTCTGGAAGCTGGCGGGCGGGCCGCCGGAGCCGAAGTGGGCCTGGAAGCCGGCGCAGTCGATCGGCACGCCGCGCGCCTTGAAGTCGCGGACCAGGTTGTACATGCCCTGGGTCTTGGCCGCGTTCCAGTCCTCGACGCTGTAGTCGTTGTAGCAGAGCTTCGCGGTGGGGTCGGCCGCGCGGGCGGCGCGGAAGGCCTCCTCGATGAACCCGGTGCCCAGCACGTCGCGGAACACCGAGGGGCGCAGCTGGGTGGTGCCGTCGGCGAACGCCTCGTTCACCACGTCCCACGTGTGGATCTGGCCGCGGTAGCGCGTCGCGAGGGTGGTGATGTGGTTGTTCATCACGCTGCGCAGGGTGTTGGCGTCGCGGATGTCCTTGACCCACTGGGGCAACTGGGAGTGCCAGACCAGGGTGTGCCCGCGCAGGAGCTTGTTGTTGTTGCGGGCGTGGGTGGCGATCCGGTCGGCATTGCCGAAGGTGAAGTTGCCGCGGGACGGCTCGGTGGCGTCCCACTTCATCTCGTTCTCGGCGGTGATGGAGTTGAACTCCCGGTTGAGGATCGTCGTGTACTGGCTGTCGCCGAGGCGGCCCGCGGCCACCGCCGCGCCGAAGTAGCGGCCGGTCTGCGCCGCCGCCGCCCCCAACGTCGTCTCGGCCGCGGAGGCGGTCGGCGCGAGTGTGGCGGCGGTGGCCAGGGCGAGTGCGGAGGACAGGAGTGTCCTTCGCCATCGGGTCGTGCGGGTGTGCGGGGTCATGCTGCTCCTTCGCCGTTGGAGGATGCGCCACCCCGTCCGGGAGCGCTCCCAGAGACGGGGATGGCAATGCGGTCGACGGGTCCCCCGCGCTGGGGGGAACCCGCCGACCGCCGTCTGCTAGCGACCGGGCAGGCGCCAGGTCTGGTTGAGCGGGCTCGCCTCGGTCACCGGGCGGCACGTCCACTGGTGCACCAGCGCACCGGGGGCGGTGGACACCGCGTTGACGTCGACGCACTTGCCGCTGTGCCGGGCCACCAGCTGGTAGTCGCGGGCGTCGCTACCGGCGTAGGTGACCTTGCGCAGGGTGTACTGCTGGTTCGGGTTGTTGTGGCAGGCCCACTGGATGACCGCGGCGCCGTCCGAAGTGGACCCCGCGTTGACGTCCAGGCACTTGCCGGACTGGCGGTTGACCACCGAGAAGGTGTCCGCCAGCCCCGCCACCGGCGTGAACGTCCACCGCTGCTCGTCACCCGTGCCGCAGGTCTGTTGCTGCTGCTGGGTGCCGTCGCTGGTGCTGCGGTTGGGGTTGGTCAGGCACTGCTGCGAGTGCTGCGCGACCGCGGTGGACACGAAGGCCCCGCCACCGGTGTCGGTCGGCGGCAGCAGGGTGATGGTGAAGGTGTCGTCGATCGCGGTGTGCGGGAGGTTCACCGTGGCGCCGTTGTTGGACAACGTGACCACCGAGTTCATCACCGTCACCGGACCCGCGACCGCCGCACCACCGTTGTGCGGGATCCGCTCGGCGACCACCCGCACCTGGTTGTTCACCACGACACCGCTCGTGGCGTCCAACCGGCGCAGGTTCACCGCGATGTTCCCGGTCGTCCGGCCGCCGCCGACGAGGACCTTCGCGCTGCCGGTGTCCTTGGTGGCGAAGGCGTCGTAGTTCGCGCTCGGGGTGACCGCGGTGGTCACGCCGGTCTGCGAGCCGTAGAACTTGTAGACCCACCACTCGCCCTTGGGCTGGTGGCGGCCCGCCGAGTCGCGCACCAGCAGGTTGCCCAGGTCGTTGTGCAGGTTGCCGGCACTGGCCCAGTTGGCCCGCAACCCGTCCGCGCCGGCCCGTTCCAGTCGGGCGATGTACCACGCGCCGTCGGCGGGGTTCTGCTCGTTGGAGGCCCCGTACTCGTTGATCTGGTACGGGCGCGGGTGCGGGATGCCGCGGGAGTCCAGGCTGGAGTTGGCGGCGGCGACGTTCGCGACCGGGTCGCCGGGCAGCGAGTGCCAGCTGACGATGTCGGGCACGACGTTGTTGGCGCGCACGAAGTCCAGGTACTGCGTCCACCAGCCCGGCGAGGTCGACGGCACGCCGGCCAGGCTCGGCCCGACGATCAGCTGGTTCGGGAACTCCGCGCGGATGCGCTGGTGGGTGCGCCGCCACAGCTCGAAGTACTGGGACTGCGGGCGGTTCCAGAAGAGCGTGATGTTGGGTTCGTTCCAGATGTCCCACTGGACGGGGACGCCGGTGGCGCGGACGTCGGCGATCAGGCGGGTCAGGAAGGCGTCGTAGTCGGCCCAGTTGCCGTTGTCGCCGGGGAACCGGGAGATCGGGTAGCCGTCCGCGCCCCACAGGTCGTGCGGCAGGATGACGAACTCACCGCCCAGCGCTCGCGTGCGCAGCAACTGGGCGCGCGTGGCGTTCCACCTCCGGTCGTACTTCCCCGACACCCATCCGCCGGGGCTGTCCAGCTGGGCGCCACCGGCACGCATGTAGCGGAACTTGACGTCCCGGAAGAAGTTGTCGGCCGGGGCGGAGCCGTCCTCGGACATGCCGTAGATCCAGCCCGAGGCCCGGTAGGTGGGCGCGGCGCCGGCGACGGAGAAGTCGACGGCGATGGACTCGTCGGCGGCCTGTGCGGGCAGGCCGACCATCGGTAACGCGGTCAAGACCGCGAGCAGTACAGCGAAGGCGCGCAGCCGTCGACGGGTGGTGTCCACAGGAGACTCCCGGTGCAGGGACGGGTCGTCGTGGAGCCACGGCTCGCCGGCGGCGGCGCGGAGGTGGTAGTAGTTCGCCGTTGAACCATGACAACTCCGACGGATCGGGTCAAGCAACACAGGTCGAACCGATTCGATCGCGCGCTCACCGTACGCGCGCCTCACCTTCCCGCGCAACGGTCCCGCCAATCGATACGCTCCGAGCGGGGGCGGCGGCGCTGGTCAGGGGTGGCGTGCGGCGGCGGGCCGGCGGTACGGGGTGCGGGGCGGTCAGCGGCGGCGGGCGCCTGTGCTTGAACGCAGGGTCACCGGGGGTACGAGCAGGGCGTGGCGGGGCGTCGCGCTGGGGTTGGCGATCTGCTCCACCAGCAACTCCAGCGCCAGCCGGGCCATCTCCGCCGCCGGCACGTCCGCGGCCGTCAACGGCGGGTGGAAGTCCTCCGCCAGGTGGTCGGCGATGACGCCGGTGAGGGAGAAGTCGCGCGGGACCTCCAGGCCGGCGCGGTGCAGTGCGCGCTGCAAGCCGGGCAGGGCGGCCTCGTTGATGGTCACCAGGGCGGTGACGTCCGGGAGCTCCGCCCGGATCTCCTCGAAGCAGGCGTACCCGGCGTTCGGCTCGTCGGCGCAGGTCACCACGTGGCCGCGCACGCCGCGCTGCTCGGCCGCCTCCAGGAAACCGGCCGTGGACCGGGCCGCCGGACCGTAGCCCGAGGCGACCAGCTCGGCCGAGCGGTTGACCAGGACGACCTGCTCGTGGCCCAGGTCGGCCAGGTGGTGCACGCACCTCCTGATCAGCGCCGCGTAGTCCACGTCCACCCACCACGACGCGCCGGGGTGCTCGACGTGGCCGATGGTGACGAACGGCAGGCCGCTCTCCTCCAGCGTGGTCACCCTGGGGTCGTCCAGGAGGATCTCCATCAGGATCACCCCGTCGACCCGCCGGCCGCTGACGATCCGCTCGAAGGACCGGTGGTGCCAGCCGCCGCTGGGCGACAGGAGCACGTCGAGGTCGTGGGCCGCCGCCGCCTCGACGACACCGGCGACGAACCCCAGCTGCACGCCGGTCAGCCGCGTGCCGGCCGGCGGGATGACCAGGCCCAGCGTGCGCGTGCGGCCCTCGGCCAGGGCGCGGGCGCTGGCGTTGGGGCGGTAGCCCAGCTCGCTGATGACGTCGTTGATCCGCTTCGCGGTGGCCTCCGCGACCGGCCGCTTCCCGCTGAGCGCGTAGGACACCGTGCTGCGCGACACGCCCGCACGCCTGGCGATCTCGCCGATGTTCATGCGCTCACCATCCAACCGATTCGATTAGCTGTTCGACGGATTCGACTGGCGTCGATGATACGGCTTCCTGGGTCTTGCGCACCGTGGCCAAGGTCATTACGTTGACGTAACAGCGCACCGGTCGAACCGGTTCGACCCTGCGGCCCGCACAGATCCGGAAGGGGCCACCCTGATGCAGCGCACACCGATCGCCCGGCGGCTGGCCGCGGCACTGGTCGCGGTCGGGTTCGCCGCCGCCGGGTGTTCGTCCTCCTCCGGTGACGGGGGCGCGGGCGCGTTCGAGCTCTGGGACCCCTACCCGCACTTCGACGCGAGCTCCGAGTGGGCCAAGGTCATCGACAAGTGCGGGCAGCAGTCCGGGGTGAAGGTCGAGCGGCAGTCCTACGACACCACCGACCTGACCAGCAAGGTGTTGTTAGCCGCCCAGCAGGGCACCGCGCCCGAGGTCCTGGTGGTGGACAACCCGGTCGTCTCCACGCTGGCCGAGGGGGGCGTGCTCAAGTCCAACCAGGACAGTGGGCTGGACGCCTCCGCGGCGGCACCCAACCTGGTCGCCGCCGCCCAGACCGGCGGCAAGACCTACGGCGTGCCCATCGGCGCCAACACCCTGGGCCTGTACTACAACAAGCCCGTGCTCAACGCCGCCGGCGTGGACCCGGCGACGATCACCGACTGGGCCTCCCTGGACGCCGCCCTGGCCAAGGTCGCCGCCGCCGGGCGCAAGGGCATCACGTTCGCGGCGATCGGCACCGAGGAGGGCACGTTCCAGTTCCTGCCCTGGTTCTGGGGCGCCGGCGCGAACCTGACCAAGCTGGACTCGCCGGAGGCCGAAGCCGCGCTCGCGCTGTGGAAGTCCTGGCTGGACAAGGGTTACGCGCCCAACACGGCCATCAGCAACACGCAGGTCGTGAGCTGGCAGGAGTTCGCCACCGGCGAGTACGCCTTCGCCGAGAACGGCACCTGGAACCTGGCCAACGCCGCCAAGACCGGCTTCGAGGTCGGCGTCCTGGCGATCCCGGCCCGCTCCGGCGGCGTCGCGCCCGCCCCGACCGGCGGCGAGTTCGTCACCGTGCCCGCGCAGCGCGACAGCGCCGCCGAGGCCACCGCCGCCAAGGTCGCGGCCTGCCTGGTCAGCCCGGACAACGTGCTGGCCACCGATACCGCGCTGACCTACGTCTCGGCCGTGCCCTCGGTGCGCGAGAAGCAGGTCGCCCAGCAGCCCGAGCTGAAGGTGTGGGTGGAGGCCGTGGAGGCGGCCAAGGGCCGGACCGGCGACGGCCTGGGCACGAAGTACCCGCGCATCTCCCAGCCCCTGTGGACGGCCGTGCAGGCGGCGCTGACCGGCGCGAAATCGCCGCGGGAGGCGCTGGCCGAGGCCGCGTCGGCCGCGGCGAAGTGAGCCGTGCCGCACACGGAACCCGCCGCCGGGACGGCTCGACCAGCACGCCCGACCGGCCCGGCGGACCCCACAACGCCCACAACCTCGACCGAGCCGGCGGACTCCGAAGCGACCTCGACTTCCACCGCCCCGGCGGACTCCACGGCACCCGCGACCTCGACCGGTCCCCCGATCCCGGCGCGCCAGGCCCGGCCGTCGAGACGCGGGAAGGCACGGCACCAACAGCTCGCCGGCTGGGCGTTCCTGTCCCCCTTGGTCGCCTACCTCCTCCTCTGCTACGCCTACCCGCTGCTGACCAACATCGACCTGAGCGTCCGCGACCACACCGTCCGGTCCTTCGTGTACGGCGGCGCTCCCCTGGTCGGCCTGCGCAACCACGTCCAGGTCTTCACCGACCCGACCTTCCGCACCGCCCTGGTCAACACGGTCCTGTTCACCGCCGGTTCCCTGGTCTTCCAGTACGCCCTGGGCCTGGCCCTGGCCGTCTTCTTCGCCCGCAACTTCCGGCTCTCCGCGACCCTGCGCGCCCTGTTCCTGGTGCCGTGGCTGATGCCGCTGATCGTCTCCGCCTCCACGTGGGCGTGGATGCTCAACAGCGAGGCGGGCGTGGTCAACGCGGTGCTGCAAGCCGTCGGGATCGACAAGGTCGCCTGGCTGACCTCGCCGGACTGGTCGCTGGTCGCGGTCACGGTCGCCAACATCTGGATCGGCATCCCGTTCAACCTGGTGGTGCTCTACAGCGGGCTGAAGAACATCCCGGCGCACGTGTACGAGGCCGCATCCCTGGACGGCGCCGGTGAGTGGCAGAAGTTCCGGCACATCACCTTCCCGATGCTGCGGCCGGTGTCCGCGGTGACGCTGCTGCTCGGGCTGGTCTACACGCTCAAGGTCTTCGACGTCATCTGGATCATGACCCGCGGCGGCCCGAGCGGCTCGTCCACGACGTTCGCCACCTGGTCCTACGAGCTGGGCTTCGGCAACGCCCTGCCCCGCTTCGGCCCCAGCGCCGCCGTGGGCAACGTGCTGATCCTGCTCGCCGTCGCCGCCGGCCTGGTCTACGTGCGGCTCCAGCGACACCAGGAGGCCGCGGCATGAGGTGGTGGCGCACCGCGGTGGGCCTGCTGCTCACCGCCGCGATGCTGTTCCCGGTGTACTGGATGGTCACCGTCTCGCTCACGCCCGCCGAACGGATGCGCAAGTCGCCACCCGACCTGTTCCCGGTCACGCCGACCTTCGACGGGTACGCCCGCGTGCTGCGCGAGCAGCTGCCGTACTTCGGCACCAGCGCGCTGGTCGGTGTGGGCGTGGTCGCGGTGACGCTGGCGCTGGCCGCGCCCGCCGCCTACGCGCTGGCCAAGCTGCGGCCCCGCGGCCGGGCGCCGCTCCAGTTCGTGCTGCTGGTGGCGCAGATGATCCCCGGGATCATCATGGCGCTGGGCTTCTACAGCGTGTACGTGCGGCTGGGCATCACGAACACGGTGTGGGGCTTGGTCATCGCCGACTCGACCATCGCCGTGCCGTTCGCGGTGCTGGTGCTGACCTCGTTCATGGCGTCGGTGCCCGACGAGCTGGTGCAGGCGGCGCGGATCGACGGGGCGGGGCCGTTCCGCGTGTTCTGGTCGATCGTGCTGCCTTCCAGCCGCAACGGGCTGGTCACGGCGGCGCTGTTCGCGTTCCTGTGGGCGTGGTCGGACTTCCTGTTCGCCGCGACCCTGGACGGCGGTGGCGCGCTCAAGCCGCTGACACTGGGGATCTACCGCTACATCGGCAACAACAACCAGGAGTGGAACGCGATCATGGCGACCGCCGTGGTGGCGTCCGTGCCGGCCGCCGTCCTGCTCGTGCTGGCCCAGCGGTTCGTCGCCGCGGGTGTCACGGCGGGTGCGGTCAAGGACTGAAGGGGGCGCCAGTGGTCGACTTCTCGGTGCGGGAGATCCCGTTCAGCCACCGGGGTTCGTGGTTGGACCTGTCCCCGGTGGTCGGGCTCGCCACCTACGCCGACGACCTGCACCTGGTGTCGCACCGCAACGGGATGCACGCGGTGCTGCGCCTGGTCCCCGTGCACGGGGACGCGCGAGTGCCGGCCGAGGTGACCGCGAACCCAGCGGTGCTGACGTGGTCGGCCGAGCGCGGGGAGGTGCGGGCGGCGTTCGAGTCGCCGTCCGCGCTGCGGCTCTCCGGGCGGGGCCTGGGGTTGAGCATCGCGGCGGCCGACGACACGCTGACCCCGTTCACCGGGACGTACCTGTTCTTCGACCCGGTGTCCTCAGCGCACGTCTTCACCTCCTACGAGACCGGTCACCGCTACCGGGTCACCGTGCTGTCCGGCACCGCCCACCGGTCCGGCGCCTGGTCGCTGGGCACCGCCGAGCGCGCGATCGTCGTCGGCGGGGACGGCGGGGCGTGGGAGGTGGTGCTGGAGGAGCTGACGACGGCCCGCGAGCCGGTCGGGGTCCGCGCGCCCTTCGAGGACGTCGTCGCGGCGACCCGGCGGTCCGTGGCGGTGTTCACCGACGCCGTGGCGCCGTGGCGCAGCGACCGGACGCCCGCCGCCGAGCTGGCCTGCTACGTGCTGTGGTCGGCGGTGGTGGACCCGGCGGGGTTCATCGGGAGGCCGGCGGTGCTGATGTCCAAGCACTGGATGGACAAGGTGTGGAGTTGGGACCACTGCTTCACCGCCCTCGCGCTGGCCGCCGGCGAGCCCAGGCTGGCCTGGGACCAGCTCCAGGTCGTGTTCGACCACCAGACCGCCGAGGGCGCGCTGCCGGACTCGATCACGCACGCCGAGGTGCTCTACAACTTCGTCAAGCCGCCCGTGCACGGCTGGGCGGTGGCCCGGCTGCGCGAACGGCTGCCCGGCGGGCTGCCGCGCAGCGAACTGGCCGTCCTGTACCACCGGCTGGCGGCGTGGACGCGGTTCTGGCTGGACCACCGCCGCGCGCCCGGCGAGCCGTTGCCGCACTACGAGCACGGCAACGACAGCGGGTGGGACAACTCGACCGTCTTCCACGGGTCCGGCGCGGTGCAGTCCGCGGACCTGTCCGCGTTCCTGGTCCTCCAGATGCGCGAGCTGGCCCGGCTGGCGTGGGAGGGCGGTGACGCGGTCGCCGCGACCCGGTGGACCCGCGAAGCCGCCACGTTGCAGTCCGAGCTGATGCGGGTGCTGTGGAACGGTTCAGCGTTCACCAGCCGGGCCGTGGACGGCGCTCCCCGCACCACCGCGAGCCTGCTGGACCTCATGCCGGTGGTGCTGGGCGACCAGCTGCCCTCGGCCGTGCGCGGGGTGGTCGCCGCCGGCGTCGCCCGGCACCTGACCCCGGTGGGCCTGTCCACCGAGCTGCCCGACTCCCCCGCCTACGAGGCCGACGGCTACTGGCGCGGCCCGGTGTGGGCCCCGGCCACCGTGCTGGTCGAGGACGGCCTGCGCCGGGGCGGGGCGGTCGAGCTGGCCGACGACGTCAGCGCCCGGTTCCGCGCGCTGTGCGAGAAGTCGGGCTTCGCGGAGAACTTCGACGCCCTCACCGGCCAGGGCCTGCGCGACCGCGCCTACACCTGGACCGCCGCCGCCTACCTCCTGCTCGCCGGTGACGCCGAGACCCGACGCCACCTGCCCACCGCTCGGGGGTGACACCCGGGAGTCACCCGCCCTACGCTCGCGGGTGACACTTCGGCGCCACCCGCCCCCACGCTCGCGGGTGACAGTTCGGCGCCACCCTCCCCACGCTCGCGGGTTCGGCCCGAGCCGGTCGACACCCGCGTCGACACCGCCGCCCTCCCCCATCGGCAATCCACTGTGGAGCATCCAATGCCGGAACTCTCCCGAAGGCAAGCGATCGTGCTGGGCGCCGCGGGCGCCGCCCTGACCTCCCTCGCCCTGCCCGAGGTCGCCGACGCGGCGCCCCCCGGCGGCGACCTGTCGCTGTGGTACGACGAGTCGGCGGGCACCGACTGGCTGCGCGCGTTGCCGATCGGCAACGGCCGGCTGGGCGCGATGGTGTTCGGCAACACCGACACCGAACGCTTGCAGCTCAACGAGGACACGCTCTGGGCGGGCGGTCCGCACGACTACACCAACCCGCAGGGCGCGGGCGCGCTGGCCGAGATCCGGCGGCTGGTGTTCGCCGACCAGTGGACCCAGGCGCAGGACCTGGCCAACCGGACCATGCTCGGCAACCCCGCCGCCCAGCTGGCCTACCAGCCCGTCGGCGACGTGCGGCTGGCCTTCCCCGCGCCGGGCACCGTGACCGGCTACCAGCGCTGGCTCGACATCGCCACCGCCACGACGGTCACCACGTACGTGGCCAACGGGGTCCGCCACCGGCGCGAGGTCATCGCCTCCGCCCCCGACCAGGTGATCGCCGTCCGGCTGACCGCCGACCGCCCCGGCTCGGTGACCTTCACCGCGTCCTTCACCACCCCGCAGCGGGCGACCGCGTCCAGCCCGGACGGCACGACGATCGCGCTGGCGGGCGTCTCCGGCGACCACCGCGGCATCCCCGGCTCGGTCCGGTTCACCGTCCTGGCGCGGGCCGTGGTCACCGGCGGCACCACCAGCAGCACCACCGGCACCCTGCGCGTGACCGGCGCCGACAGCGTGACCCTCCTGATCTCCATCGGCACCAGCTACGTCGACTTCCGGACCGTGAACGGCGACCACCAGGGCATCGCGCGGCGGCACCTGGACGCGGCCCAGGGCGTCGCCTGGGACACCCTGCGCAGCCGGCACGTCGCCGACTACCAGCGGCTGTTCGGGCGGGTCACGCTCGACCTGGGCCGCACCGCAGCCGCCGACCAGACCACCGACGTCCGCATCGCCCAACACGCGTCCACCAGCGACCCGCAGCTGTCGGCCCTGCTGTTCCAGTACGGCCGGTACCTGCTGATCTCGTCGTCCCGGCCGGGCAGCCAGCCCGCGAACCTCCAGGGCATCTGGAACGACCAGATGGCCCCGTCGTGGGACAGCAAGTACACCCTGAACGTCAACCTGCCGATGAACTACTGGCCCACCGACACCACCAACCTGTCCGAGTGCTACGACCCGGTCTTCAAGATGATCGACGACCTCACGGTGACCGGCGCCCGCGTGGCCTCCGCCCAGTACGGCGCGGGCGGCTGGGTCACGCACCACAACACCGACGGCTGGCGCGGCGCGTCGGTCGTGGACGGCGCGATCTGGGGCATGTGGCAAACCGGCGGCGCATGGCTGTCCACCATGATCTGGGACCACTACCTGTTCACCGGTGATATCGAGTTCCTGCGCCAGCGCTACCCCGCGATGAAGGGCGCGGCCCGGTTCTTCCTGGAGACCCTGGTCGAGGAGCCCAGGCTGCGGGTGCTGGTCACCAACCCGTCCAACTCCCCCGAAGCACTCCACCACCCCAACGCCTCGATCTGCGCCGGCCCGACGATGGACATGCAGATCCTGCGCGACCTGTTCGACGGCTGCGCACGGGCCAGCGAGATCCTGGGCGTCGATGCGGACTTCCGCACCCAGATCCAGGCGGCACGGGCAAGACTGGCCCCGATGAAGGTCGGTTCACGCGGCAACATCCAGGAGTGGCTGTACGACTGGACGGAAACCGAACCGAACCACCGCCACGTCTCACACCTGTACGGCCTGCACCCCAGCAACCAGATCACCAAGCGCGGCACCCCGGCCCTGTTCAGCGCAGCCCGCCGCACACTCCAACTACGCGGCGACGACGGCACCGGTTGGTCGCTCGCGTGGAAGATCAACTTCTGGGCGAGGCTGGAGGAGGGCAGCAGGGCACACGACCTCATCCGGGCTCTGATCAGGACGGACCGCCTGGCCCCCAACATGTTCGACCTGCACCCACCGTTCCAGATCGACGGCAACTTCGGTGCGACGGCGGGCATCGCGGAGATGCTCCTGCAAAGCCACAACGGCGAGTTGCATGTTCTCCCGGCTCTGCCGCCTGCGTGGTCTACGGGCAGTGTTGCCGGCCTGCGGGGGCGGGGTGGTTTCACGGTCGGGGCGAAGTGGAGCGGCGGCCAGCCCACGGAGATCACGATCACCGCCGACCGCGATGGGGGTGTGAAGGTGCGGGGCCGTGCTTTCACCGGCACTTTCACTCTTGTCGACGCGACGACGGGGGCGGCTGTCGTGCCGCAGCGACCCGAGACGGATGTGATCACCTTCCCGGGAGTGGCGGGCCACACGTATCGGGTGACCGTGACCAGCACTGGTTCGGTTGTGGAGCCTGGGGTGAACTACCGGTTGGTGGCGGTGCACAGCGGGAAGGCTGCCGACATCAACGGGGCTTCGACGGCGGCTGGTGCCGGGTTGATCCAGTGGGCTGTGGGGAGTGGACTGAACCAGCAGTTCGACTTCGTGTCTTCCGGGGATGGGTACTACCGGGTTCGGGCGCGGCATAGCGGGTTGGTGTTGCAGGTGGCTGGGACTTCTACTGGGGCGGATGTCACGCAGCAGGCGGATGCCAATTCGGCGGCGCAGCAGTGGCGGGTGGTGGATCAGGGTGGGGGTGTGATCAGCTTGGTCAACCGGGCTAGTGGGTTGGCGTTGGATGTGTGGAGTGCCTCCACGGCTGATGGGGCTCGGATTTCGCAGTGGACGGTGACTGGGGCCAACAACCAGCGGTTCCAGCTACAACGCATCTGACCCTCAACCCCAGGCCACATCGACTCCGCCGGCCGCAAGCCCACGCCCCCCAGGACCCAACCGGCCGCGTGCTCTTCGCCCGAAAGCGCTCCTCCCGCAGGACGCACCCTCCTCGCCCGAAGGGTGCTACGCGCCGAAGGCGCGAGCCGAAGCGGCTAGCGCCCACGGGAAGGGCCTCGGTTCTTTCCCCGTCCGGCCTGGGCGAAGCCCAACCACGTTTCGTCCGTTTCTGCAACCACGCTTTACCGGTTGCGGAA
>NZ_JBBEGC010000137.1:0-19039 GCF_037401995.1 Saccharothrix sp. CCNWYY140 | reverse complement strand
GTAGCCCTTCGGGCAGGCCATACGGGGATGACACAAGCAAGAAGCCCAGGTAGAGGTGTGCCGTGCGGCAGCTTCGTCAAAAGCCTTCGCGTGCGGGATGTGCCGTGCGGCAGGTTCGTGAAAAGACTCGCGTGCGGCTTAGGGCTACTGGAGGGGGCTGGCGCCGCGTTCGGTCAGTAGTTGCTTCATGTATTCGCTCTCGCTGGACTGGGACTTCAGCATGTTGTCCGCGAGGGTTCGTACCGCGTCCTGGCCTGCGTGAGTGGCCGCGTACTGCGCCATAGGGGCGCCGCCCTGGTGGTGGCGGAGCATGAGTTGGAGGAAGTACACGTCGAACTCGGTGCCCGATAGGGACCTGAGTTTCGCCAGTTCCTCCGAGCTTGCCATGCCGGGCATCAGGGCCGTGCCGCCGGTTGTGGAGGTGCCTGCCGTGTGGTGGGTGGCGGTGGTCATCCACTTCATGTGGGTGCCGTCTGGGGACTGTTCTGGCGCGCCCCACAGGGTGAGCCAGCCCTTCATGCGGCCGACCTGTTCCAGCTGGGTCGACTCGATGTCGAAGGCCAGTTGGCGGATGGCCGGCGTTGTCGTCTTGTCCCTTGCCGTGTTGGCCATGCTGATGCCCTGGATGTGGTGCACGGCCATGTCCTGGGAGAAGCCGACGTCCACCGAGTCCTTTGCCGGGACCGACGTGTTGTCCTTGCCCGGGAGTTGGATGAGCAATCCCACCGCCGCGCCCAGGAGCAGCACCGCCAGCACCGCCACCGTGGCTACGAGAGTCCTGGTGGCGGTGCTGGGGCGCTGGTCCGGAGTGGTCAACGTCAGCTGCTCGGCTGGGTGGTGGGAGCGGCCGTCGGGTTTTCGGTCGGGTCGGCCGTGCCGCCCTCCATCGGGACCGCGTCGGGGCCCGGCTTCTCGCCCACGAAGGGCGGCGGGTTGTCGATGTCGAAGGTCGGCGAGTCGCAGGCCGCGCCGATCTCCGGGTACGTGTACTGGTTGCGGCGCAGCGACTTGATGAACTGGTCGATGCGCTCGTCGTCCGCGCTCTCGACCTTCAGCTGGTGGCCCCACGACTGGAGGGACACCGGCTTGTCCAGGCCCGGGTACGGGGACAGCATCGTGTACTGCTGGCCGTCGGCCTTGGCCTTCAGCTTGTCCAGCGCCTCACCGGTGATCTGGTCCGGGTTGTAGGCGATCCAGACCGCACCGTGCTCCAGCGCGTGGACCATGTTCTCCGTGCGCACGGGCTTCGCGTAGACGACGCCGGTGCAGTTCGCCCAGGCGCCGTCGTGCGGACCACCGAAGGGCGGGGACTGGTCGTAGGCCACCCGCTGCATCGGCTGCACGTGCTTGCCGGCCGGGTACTCCTTCTTCACCACGCCCTGGATCTGGTCGGACGGGTCCTTGTTCTCCTCCGACGGCTGCCACTTGGCCAGTGCGGCTTCCTGCCGGTTCTTCTCGGAGATCTGCGAGTAGGCATACCCGAACACGGTGCCCGCCAGCGCCAACACGGCGATCACCGCGATGATGGTGCCCCACGGCTTTGGCTTCTTCGCCACCACCGAGGACCGCGCCGCCGCCACGCTGGAGCGCGCGGCCTTAGTCTTCTTGCCGCTGGTCATGTCCGCCTCAGGTCCGTCGTCATACGCCCATGCCGCGGGCCAGTGTAGGGACACCGTGTCTGATCACCGTCAACTGCCGGTCACCAGGGGTGTTCGTCAACACTTGCGGGACGTGCGTCACTCCCACTCCTCGGGACGCGTATCCCGGTCGAGACCTGCGGCAACACTTCCCTAGACTTGACGGGTGACTCCCGCTGCGCTCGCTGATCTGGTCCGTGCGACGGCCGTGGACGTGCTGTCCACCCGCGGCCTCGACCCCGCCGTCCTCCCCGCCGCGGTGACCATCGAGCGACCGCGCAACCCCGAGCACGGCGACTACGCGACGAACCTGGCCCTGGTGATCGGCAAGAAGGCCGGTGTCGTGCCCCGTGACCTGGCCGGATGGCTGGCGGAGGCGCTTGCGGGGACGGACGCCGTCGCGTCCGCCGAGGTGGCCGGGCCGGGCTTCCTGAACCTGCGGCTCGCCGCCGACGCCCAGGGCGGCATCGTGCGCACCGCGCTGGAGGCGGGCGACGCGTACGGCCGGGGCGACCAGCTGGCCGGGATCAAGATCAACTTGGAGTTCGTGTCCGCGAACCCGACCGGCCCCATCCACCTGGGCGGGACCCGGTGGGCGGCGGTCGGCGACGCGCTGGGGCGCATCCTCGCGGCCAACGGCGGCGACGTGACCCGCGAGTACTACTTCAACGACGCCGGCGCCCAGATCGACCGGTTCGTGCGGTCCCTGATCGCCGCCGCCAAGGGCGAGCCGGCCCCCGAGGACGGCTACGCGGGCGGCTACATCTCCGACATCGCCGCCGAGGTGCTCAAGCAGGAGCCCACCGCCCTGTCCGCCGAGGACTCCCACGAGATCTTCCGGCGCATCGGCGTGAACCTGATGTTCGACGAGATCAAGCGGGACCTGCACGACTTCGGCACCGACTTCGACGTGTACTTCCACGAGAACTCGCTGCACGAGTCGGGCGCGGTCGCGAAGGCCATCGAGCAGCTCAAGACCTCCGGCGGCCTGTACTTCGAGGACGGCGCCTGGTGGCTGCGGACCACCGAATACGGTGACGACAAGGACCGGGTGGTCATCAAGCGCGACGGCGACCCGGCCTACATCGCCGGCGACATCGCGTACTTCCTGGACAAGCGGTCGCGCGGGTTCGACCTGTGCATCTACATGCTCGGCGCGGACCACCACGGCTACATCGGCCGGCTGAAGGCCGCGGCTGCGGCGCTGGGCGACGACCCGAAGGCGGTCGAGGTCCTGATCGGCCAGATGGTGAACTTGGTCAGCGAGGGCAGGCCGGTCCGGATGAGCAAGCGCGCCGGCACGGTCATCACCATGCAGGACCTGGTGGAGGCGGTGGGCGTGGACGCCGCCCGGTACGCCATGTCCCGGTCCTCGGCGGACTCCAGCCTGGACATCGACCTGGACCTGCTGCGCAAGCGGACCAACGAGAACCCGGTCTTCTACGTCCAGTACGCCCACGCGCGGCTGTCCTCGGTCCTGCGCAACGGCGCCGACCTCGGCGTCACGCAGGGTGACCAGTTCGAGCTGCTCCAGCACGACCGCGAGGGCGACCTGATCCGCACGATCGGCGAGTTCCCGCGGGTCGTGGCGACGGCGGGCGAGCTGCGCGAGCCGCACCGGATCGCGCGCTACCTGGAGGAGCTGGCGGGCACCTACCACCGGTTCTACGAGCAGTGCCGGGTGCTGCCGCGGGGCGACGAGGAGACCACCGAGCTGCACCGCGCCCGGCTGGCGCTGTGCGCGGCGACCCGCCAGGTGTTCCGCAACGGTCTGGGCCTGCTGGGCGTCACCGCGCCGGAGCAGATGTGATGAGGGCGCACCCCGCCGGTCCCCGGCACGCGGACGTCCTCGTCCCCTCCAACACCGCCGGCAACCGGCCGTCCACCTCGGACGAGCTCGACCGGCTTCACCCGCACGTGTGGCCGCGCAACGCCCAGCGGGGTGACGACGGCGCGGTCCGCTTCGGCGGTGTCGACGTCCGGCAGCTCGTCGAGGAGCACGGCACCCCGCTGTTCGTGATGGACGAGCAGGACTTCCGGTCCCGCTGCCGCGACCACGCCGAGGCGTTCGGCGACCCGACGCAGGTGCACTACGCGTCGAAGGCGTTCCTGTCCGTCGCGGTGGCCCGGTGGGTCGCCGAGGAGGGGCTGAGCATCGACGTGTGCAGCGGCGGCGAGCTCGCCATCGCGTTGCGCGCCGACTTCCCGGCCGAGCGGATCGCGTTGCACGGCAACAACAAGTCCGTCGCCGAGCTGGAAGCCGCCGTGGAGGCGGGGGTCGGCGCGGTGGTGCTGGACTCGTTCTACGAGATCGCCCGCCTGGACCAGGTGGCCCGCGAGCGCGGGGTGGTGCAGCCGGTGATGATCCGGGTGACCGTCGGCGTCGAGGCGCACACCCACGAGTTCATCGCGACCGCCCACGAGGACCAGAAGTTCGGCTTCTCGCTGTCCTCCGGGGACGCGGCGGAAGCGGCGCGGCGCGTGCTCAAGGCGGAAGGGCTCCGGCTCGTCGGGCTGCACAGCCACATCGGCTCGCAGATCTTCGACGCCAGCGGCTTCGAGGTGGCGGCCCGCCGGGTGATCGGGCTGCTGGCCGACCTGCGCGACGAGCACGGCGACACCGTCCTCGACCAGGTGTCCACTGTGGACCTCGGCGGCGGTCTGGGCATCGCCTACACGCCGGACGACGACCCGCCGCCGCCCGCCGAACTGGCCCGCCAGCTCACCAACATCGTGGCCAAGGAGTGCGAGCACGCGGGCCTGCCCGCGCCCAAGATCGCCGTCGAACCCGGTCGCGCGATCGTCGGCCCCGGCACGGTCACCGTGTACGAGGTCGGCACCATCAAGGACGTCCAGCTCGACGCCGGCGCGATCCGCCGGTACGTCAGCGTCGACGGCGGCATGAGCGACAACATCCGTACCGCGCTCTACGACGCCGTGTACGACTGCAAGGTGGTCTCCCGCAAGGCCGAGCCGGACACCAAGGCGGTGTTGTGCCGCGTCGTCGGCAAGCACTGCGAGTCCGGCGACGTCGTGGTGCGCGACTGCTGGCTGCCCGACGACCTGGCGCCCGGCGACCTCATCGCGGTCGCGGCGACCGGGGCCTACTGCTACTCGATGGCCAGCGGCTACAACCGCCTGCCCCGGCCCGCGCTCGCCGCGGTGTCCGACGGCGCCTCGCGGCTGCTGCTGCGCCGGGAGACCGAGGAAGACCTGTTCCGCCTGGAGGTATGACGTGCCTGGCCAGAAACCGATCAAAGTCGCGCTGCTGGGCTGCGGCACGGTCGGCACCGAGGTGGTCCGGCTCCTGACCGACCACGCGGCGGACCTGACCGCGCGGGTCGGCGCGCCCGTGGAACTCGCGGGCATCGCCGTGCGCCGGCCCAACAAGCACCGCGAGGTGCCCGCCGAGCTGCTGACCACGGACGCGCAGGCCCTGGTCGCCTCCCCCGACGTGGACGTCGTGGTCGAGGTCATCGGCGGTATCGAGCCGACCCGGACCCTGCTGCTCCAGGCGCTGCGGTCGGGCAAGTCGGTCGTCACGGCCAACAAGGCGCTGCTCGCCGAGCACTCGGGCGAGCTGTTCGAGGCCGCCGACTCCTGCGGCGCGGACCTGTACTTCGAGGCGGCCGTGGCGGGCGCGATCCCGCTGATCCGACCGCTGCGCGAGTCGCTGGCAGGCGACCGCATCACGCGCGTGATGGGGATCGTCAACGGCACCACGAACTTCATCCTCTCGGGTATGGACTCCACCGGGGCGAGCTACGGCGAGACGCTGGAGGAGGCCACCCGGCTGGGTTACGCGGAGGCGGACCCGACCGCGGACGTGGACGGCTTCGACGCCGCCTCCAAGGCCGCGATCCTGGCGTCCCTGGCCTTCCACACCCGGGTCACCGCCGCCGACGTGCACCGCGAGGGCATCGCGCAGGTCAGCGCGGCCGACATCGCCGCCGCCAAGGGCCTGGGCCGGACGGTCAAGCTGCTGGCGATCTGCGAGCGCGTGACCGAGAACGGGTCCGAGTCGGTCTCGGTGCGCGTCCACCCCGCGATGATCCCCCGGACCCACCCGCTCGCCGGCGTGAACGGCGCGTTCAACGCGGTCTTCGTGGAGGCCGACGCGGCCGGCGAGATGATGTTCTACGGCAAGGGCGCGGGCGGCGCGCCCACGGCCAGCGCGGTGCTCGGCGACTTGGTCGCGGTGGCCCGCAACCGAGTGGTCAGCGGGCGCGGACCGCGCGAGTCGGCGTACGCGGCGCTGCCCGTGCGGCCGATGGGCCAGACGCCCACCAGGTACCACATCAGCCTCGACGTGGCCGACCGGCCAGGTGTGTTGTCGCAGGTCGCGGCGGTGTTCGCGGAGCACGACGTGAGCATCGCGGCGGTGCGGCAGGAGGGGCGGGTCGACGACGCCAGCCTGGTGATCGTGACCCACGCCGCGACCGACGCGGCACTGCGGTCGACCGTGGACAAAATCGGCGGACTGCCCGTGGTTCGAGAAGTCGTGAGTGTCATGCGGGTGGAAGGCGAAGAATCGTGACAGCCCAGGCGACCGTCGGCGGAGCCGACAATCGGACCTCAGCTCGGCCGGGGTGGCCGGGCATCATCCACGCCTACGCGGACCGGATCGACCTGCCGGAGGGTGCTCGCGTGATCACCCTCCACGAGGGTGGCACCCCACTGGTGCACTCGGAGTACCTCTCCGAGGTGACCGGCTGCGAGGTCCACATCAAGGTCGAGGGCGCGAACCCCACCGGGTCGTTCAAGGACCGCGGCATGACCGTGGCCATGACCTACGCGCTGGCGAGCGGCACCAAGGCCGTGATCTGCGCGTCGACCGGCAACACCTCCGCCAGCGCCGCCGCCTACGCGGCCAAGGCCGGCCTCACCGCCGCCGTCCTGGTGCCGCGCGGCAAGATCGCGCTGGGCAAGCTCGCCCAGGCGGTCGCGCACGGCGCCCGCATCCTCCAGATCGACGGCAACTTCGACGACTGCCTCGAACTGGCCGCCAAGACCTCGGCCGAGTACCCGATCACCCTGGTCAACTCGGTGAACCCGGTCCGGCTCATCGGCCAGAAGACCGCCGCCTGGGAGATCTGCGACGTCCTGGGCCGCGCGCCCGACGTCCACTGCCTCCCGGTCGGCAACGCCGGCAACATCACCGCGTACTGGCGCGGCTACTCCGACTACGCCAAGGACGGCGTGATCGGCGCGACCCCGCGCATGTTCGGCTTCCAGGCCGCCGGCGCGGCGCCGCTGGTGCTGGGCGAGCCGGTCGCGAACCCGGAGACCATCGCCACCGCCATCCGCGTGGGCAGCCCGGCGTCGTGGACCGGCGCGGTGACCGCCAAGGACGAGTCCGGCGGCCTGTTCGAGGCCGTGACGGACGAGAAGATCCTGGAGGCCTACCGGCTGCTGGCCGCCCGCGACGGCATCTTCGTCGAGCCCGCGTCCGCGACCAGCGTGGCGGGCCTGCTGGCCACCGCCGCCGACGGCCGCCTGCCCCGGGGCTCGGTGGTCGTCTGCACGGTCACCGGCCACGGCCTGAAGGACCCGGACACGGCGCTGCTCGGCATGGCCGAGGTGGAGCCCGTCCCGGTCGACCCCGGCGCGGTGGCCACCGCGCTGGAACTGTCGTGACCGGCGTCCGCGTCACCGTCCCCGCGTCCACCGCGAACCTCGGCTCGGGGTTCGACGCGCTCGGCATGGCGCTCGGCCTCCACGACGAGGTGGAGTTCGAGGTCGTGCCGGCCGGCTTGGTGATCGAGGTCACCGGCGAGGGCTCCGCGTCCGTCCCCTCCGACGAGTCGCACCTGGTGGTCCGGGCCTTCCGGGCCGCCTGTTCACTGCTGTCGGTGAACGTTCCGGGCTTGGCGCTGCGCTGCCGGAACGCCATCCCGCACGCCCGCGGCCTGGGCTCGTCCTCGGCGGCCGTCGTCGCGGGCATCGCGGCCGGATACGCGCTGGCCGGGCACGAGTTGGACACAACCGCGTTGCAACTCGCAGCGGAGTTCGAGGGCCACGCGGACAACGCGGCGGCGGCGATGTTCGGCGGCGTCGCCGTGGCGTGGACGCAGGGTGACCGGTTCCGCGCGGTGCGTCTCGAAGCGCACCCCGCGTTGCGGCCCGTGGTGCTGGTGCCCGAGGTCGAGTCGTCCACCAAGACGACCCGCGGCCTGCTGCCCGCTTCGGTGCCGCACGCGGACGCCGCGTTCGCCGCCGGGCGGTCCGCGCTGGCCGTCCACGCCCTCACCGCGGACCCCTCCCTGCTGCTCGCGGCCCTGGACGACCGGCTGCACGAGCCGTACCGCGAACCCGCCTGGCCGGAGACGTTCGCGCTGGTCAAGGCGCTGCGGGCGGCCGGGGTGCCAGCTGCGGTGTCCGGCGCCGGGCCGACCGTGCTGGCGTTGCCGGAGGACGGCAAACTGCCCGACGCGGTGGACGTGTCGGGCTTCACCCCGCACCACGTTCCCGTGGACGGCGGGGGAGTGCGCGTTGCGCCACTCGGTTGAGTGATGCGACGCGCCGCGCCCCGGTTGTTGCACCTGGCCGGAGCGGCGTCTACCCTCGGGGCCATCAGTCACCGCGCGCACGGGCGCCGGTGTGGTGCCCGGACACTCGCTCCGGATCGCATTCCTCCAGTGACTTGGCCCTGTGCCGTACGGGCGGGGTTGGCGCTGGAAGGCACCCGCTCGCCGTGTGACCGAGAACGTTTCGTGCCGGTGGACTCCGCATTCGTGCGCTCCGAGGTCCGCTTGCACGCAGGCGTAACTGTCGATCCGCATTCCGTCGGACGGCAGGTCCGCTGGGCCGCGTAGGAGGCGCGGTCCGGTCAGGAAGGACATGTGTGAGCAACACTGATGTGCTGAGCAGCGAAGCTCCAGCTGCTCCCAACGCCGCTGCCAGTTCCGGAGCCGAGGAGAACGCTCTGACCACCCCTTCGAACGGCAGCGCCCCGCCGCGCAAGCGGGCGGGCCTTTCCGGCATGGTGCTCGCCGAGCTTCGTGAGCTCGCCGGTCAGCTCGGCATCACCGGCACGGCCGGACTCCGCAAGGGCGACCTCATCGCGGCCATCAAGGAGCGTCAGGGCGGCACCTCCGGTCGGGGCAGTGCCGCGACGCCGCCGAAGGCCGAGAAGAAGTCGGCCCCCAAGGCCACCGCCGAGAAGCCCGCGGCAGCCGAGAAGCCCGCCGCCGAGCAGCCGGTGGACCGGCCGACGCAAGCGCAGCTCGACGTCGCCGACCGCCCGGCCGAGGAGGAGAGCAACCGCCGCGGCAACCGCCGCCGCCGCTCCGCGAACCGCCCGGCGGGCAGCCCGGAAGCCCAGGCCACCGCCACCGCCCCCGCGGCGACCGCCACCCCCGCCGCCGAGGCTCCAACGCAACCCCAGGAGCGCCCGCAGCAGGACCAGCGCCCGCAGCAGGACCGCGCCGACCAGCCCCGCGAACAGCGCCAGGACCGCGCCGACCGCGGTGACCGCCAGGACCGGGCTGACCGCGGCGACCGCCAGGACCGCTCCGACCGCGGCGACCGCCAGGACCGCGGCGATCGCGGCGACCGGCAGGACCGCGGCGAGCGGGGCGACCGCGGCAACCGCCGCGACCGTGACCGCGACCGGGGCGACAACCGTGACCGGGACCGGGATCGCGACAGGGACCGCGACCGCGACCGCAACCGGCAGGGCGGCGGCAGCGCCAACAACAACATCATCGAGGACGACGGTGACGAGGAAGGCGGCCGTCGCGGTCGCCGCTTCCGCGACCGCCGTCGTCGTGGCGGCCGTGGCGACAGCGCCGGCGGCAGCACCGACACCGAGGTGCGCGAGGACGACGTCCTGCTGCCCGTCGCGGGCATCCTCGACGTGCTGGAGAACTACGCGTTCGTCCGCACGTCGGGCTACCTGGCCGGGCCGAACGACGTCTACGTGTCGCTGTCGCTGGTGCGCAAGTACGGCCTGCGCCGCGGTGACGCGATCATCGGCGCCGTCCGCCAGCCCCGCGAGGGCGAGCAGCAGCGGCAGAAGTTCAACCCGCTGGTGCGCGTGGACAAGATCAACGGCCTGGACCCGGAGGAGTCGCGCAACCGCCCCGACTTCACCAAGCTCACGCCGCTGTACCCGAACGAGCGCCTGCGGCTGGAGACCGAGCCGCACATCCTGACGACCCGCGTCATCGACCTGGTGATGCCGATCGGCAAGGGCCAGCGCGCGCTCATCGTGTCCCCGCCGAAGGCCGGCAAGACCTCGGTGCTCCAGTCGATCGCCAACGCGATCACGAAGAACAACCCCGAGTGCCACCTGATGGTGGTCCTGGTGGACGAGCGCCCCGAAGAGGTCACGGACATGCAGCGGTCGGTGAAGGGCGAGGTCATCGCCTCCACCTTCGACCGCCCGCCGTCGGACCACACCACGATCTCGGAACTGGCCATCGAGCGGGCGAAGCGCCTGGTCGAGATGGGCCACGACGTGGTCGTGCTGCTGGACTCGATCACCCGTCTAGGCCGCGCCTACAACCTGGCGGCGCCGGCGAGCGGCCGGATCCTGTCCGGTGGTGTCGACTCGACGGCCCTGTACCCGCCGAAGCGCTTCCTCGGCGCGGCCCGCAACATCGAGGGCGGCGGCTCGCTCACGGTGATCGCGACCGCGCTGGTCGAAACCGGTTCGGCCGGCGACAGCGTGATCTTCGAGGAGTTCAAGGGCACCGGCAACGCCGAACTGAAGCTGGACCGGAAGATCGCCGACAAGCGCACCTTCCCGGCCGTGGACGTCGACGCCTCCGGCACCCGAAAGGAGGAGCTGCTGCTGTCGCCGGACGAAATGGCGGTCATGCACAAGCTCCGCCGAGTCCTGCACGCCCTCGACGGCCAACAGGCCATCGACCTCCTGCTCGACCGCCTCCGCAAGAGCCGGACGAACATCGAGTTCCTGATGCAGGTCGCGAAGACCACGCCGGGCGCAGACAACGACTGACGCCCAACCGCAAGACCCGAACGGCCCGTCCATCCCGCAAGGGAAGGACGGGCCGTTCGCTTTCCACCCCAAACGCCTCGGGCTTCTCGGCACGCCCAGCACGACCTCCTGGCGCGCGCAGCGCGCACTTCGCGCGCGGAGCGCGCGGTAGGTGTTACCTACAAGTGGAGGGCCTCGGTTCCCCCACCGTATGGCCTGCCCGAAGGGCAACCACGCTTTGTCGGGGTTGTCCTGAAAAAGTTTTGTGAGGAACGAGCAAAAGTTTTTTGGACAACCCCGGCAAAGTGTGGTTGGCTCCGCCAGGCCATGCGGTGGGGGGACCGACGCCCTTCACCCCCATCGGTGGTCTCCCTGCCCGCTTGAGAGCGCGAAGCGCGTTCGAGCTTGAGAGCGCGGAGCGCGTCCCGTTCGAACCCGCGAAGCGTGGCTTGAGGAAGCGAAGCGCAACTCCAAAGATTAAAAGAGCCTCGCCGGCGGGCAGGCCGCCAAGGATGGACACAAAGCAAAAGAAGAGGCGGGGGCTTCTTGCTTGTGTCATCCCCGTATGGCCTGGCAAAGCCAACCACATTTTCCGGGGGTTGCCGCTAAAACTTTTTGCTCGTTCCTCGCAAAAACTTTCGGCTGCAACCCCCGGAAAATGCGGTAGCCCTTCGGGCAGGCCATACGGGGATGACACAAGCAAGAAGCCCAGGCAGAGGTGTGCCGTGCGGCAGCTTCATGAAAAGCGTGCGCTGCCGGTTTGGCGGGGGCTGGTAGTCAGAGCGGGCGGCCGGTTTCGTGGGGGTTGGGTCAGCAGCCGCCGTAAGGCGTTGTGGCGAGGGGTTCGTCGGACTCGGCGGTGGTTCGGCGGCGTTCCACCACGTACTGCGTGACCAGCAGCAACAGCACCGGCACCCCGATGCTCACGACCGCCACCAGAGGCACCCGCACCCCGTCCACCACCACACCCAGCGCCAGCACCGAGGCCGGATACCCCCACCGCAGCACCACCCGCTGCCAAGCCCTGCGCCAAGCGACCATCCCGCCACCCGCCAAGGTGACCGCCACCGCCGCGCCGAACAGTGCGACCGACAGTGCCATGTCACGTGTCGAGCCCACTGCCAACCCGGCCACGCCTGTCAGGCCCAGAACCGCGCTCACGAACAGGAACGGCATGGCCATCCAAGTGGTCACACGCATGGGGCGTCCGGTTGCGCACAGCACGCGCACAGTGTGAGGGGTACACGACACGGGGCTTGTTCGGGAGTAGTCGAGCGGTTACCCCGTGCGCCGAAAGGTCGGCGGGCGTCGGCGAGCGGTAGTGAGGTGGGACACGGGAACATCGCAGGTCCGGAACGCGTTGCAACGTCCGCAGACGGGATCTGGCAGACTGTCAGGTCGAGTCCGGCTCCGGTTCACCTCATCGCACCAGCGAGGACCCGGCGGCCAACCAGAGAGAGGGACAAGACGTTGAAGACCGGCATCCACCCCGAGTACGTGACGACCGAGGTCACCTGCGGCTGTGGGAACACGTTCACCACGCGCAGCACCAAGACCTCCGGTGCCATCCACGTCGAGGTCTGCTCGAACTGCCACCCGTTCTACACCGGCAAGCAGAAGATCCTCGACACCGGTGGCCGGGTCGCGCGCTTCGAGGCCCGCTACGGCAAGCGCGCCAAGTAGCAACCACAACGGCGTCCACCCGTGCCGCGGGTGGGCGCCGTTGTCGTCTCACCACCCACGAGAAGGACGCGCACCGTGACGCTGGAAGCACTGCTCGCCGAGCACGCCGAGCTGGAGGCGAAGCTCGCCGACCCCTCGGTGCACGCGGACCAGGCGGGTGCGCGCAAGCTCGGCAAGCGCTACGCCGAGTTGACCCCGATCGTGCGCACCGCCCGCGAGCTGGAGCAGGTCAAGTCGGACCTCGAAACCGCGCGGGAGCTCGCCGCCGAGGACCCGGTGTTCGCCGACGAGGTCACCGAGCTGACCTCGCGCGTCCCGCAGCTGGAGGAGCGGCTCACCGAGCTGCTGCTGCCGCGTGACCCGCACGACTCCGCCGACGTGGTCATGGAGATCAAGTCCGGTGAGGGCGGCGAGGAGTCCGCGCTGTTCGCGGGCGACCTGCTGCGCATGTACCTGCGTTACGCCGAGCGCCACGGCTGGAAGGCCGAGGTGCTCGACGGCACCGATTCCGACTTGGGCGGCTTCAAGGACGTCACGGTCGCCATCAAGTCCCGGGGCGACTCGCCCGACGGCGTGTGGTCGCGGCTGAAGTACGAGGGTGGCGTGCACCGCGTGCAGCGGGTGCCGGTCACCGAGAGCCAAGGTCGCATCCACACCAGCGCGGCCGGTGTCCTCGTGTTCCCCGAGACCGAGGACGTCGAGATCGAGATCGACGAGAACGACCTGCGCGTGGACGTGTTCCGCTCGTCCGGCAAGGGCGGGCAGAGCGTCAACACGACCGACTCGGCCGTGCGCATCACGCACCTGCCGACCGGCATCGTCGTCTCCTGCCAGAACGAGCGGAGCCAGCTCCAGAACAAGGCCCGCGCCATGCAGGTCCTCCAGGCGCGCCTCCAGGCGCTGGCCGAGGAGAAGGCCCAGCAGGAGGCCTCGGACTCGCGCCGCGCCCAGATCCGCACGGTGGACCGCTCCGAACGGGTGAGGACCTACAACTTCCCGGAATCGCGCATCTCGGACCACCGCGTTGGGTACAAAGCGCATAACCTGGATCAAGTGCTCGACGGCGACCTGGACGCGGTGCTCGACGCGCTCGCGGCGGCCGATCGGGCGGAACGGCTCGCCGGCGGGTGACGCGACGGGAGGCGCACGATGGCGGAAATCCTGGTGACCCCGCAGAGCGCCCCCCTCGACACCTCCCTCGACATCAAGGTCGTCGGCCTCGAACCCGACGCGGAGACGACCGTGCGCGCCACGACCGGCGACCGGGCCGCCGAGGCGGTGTTCCGCGCGGACGAGCGCGGCGTGGTGGACCTGACCCGGCACGCGCCCGTGGAGGGCTCCTACGACGGTGTCGACCCGATGGGGTTGTTCTGGTCGATGACCCCAACGGGTGACGAGCCCGGTCCGACGCTGGTCGAGGTGGACGGCGTCGGCAAGGTCGAGGTCGAGCGGCTGCGCGTGCCGCACGGGCTGCGGCGCACCGAGGTCACCGAGAACGGCCTGGTCGGCGTGCTCTACGAGCCCGACGACGGCGACGTCCACCCGGGCGTCATCGTCCTCGGCGGCTCCGAGGGCGGGCTGCACGAGGAGGACGCGGCGCTGCTGGCCCGCTACGGCTTCGCCGCCCTCGCGCTGGCGTACTTCGGCGTGGACGGCCTGCCGGACGACCTCGTGGACATCCCGCTCGAGTACGTCGGCACCGCCATCACCTACCTGGGGGACCGCCGGATCGGTCTCGTCGGCGGGTCGCGCGGCGCCGAGCTGGCGTTGCTCGTCGGCGCCACCCACCCGCAGGTCAACGCGGTGGTCAGCGTGGTCGGCAGCGGCGTGGTGACCCAGTGCGTCGGCCCCGGCTCCCGGCTGCTGGAGAAGCTCGACCTGGAGGCCGCGTCGTGGACCCACCAGGGCCGCCCGCTGCCGTACCTGCCCTACACCGTCCCGGACGAGCTCCGCCGCCGGGTCGTGGACGGCGACCCGGTGCCGCTGGGGCTCGCCTACGACCTGTCCGACGGCATCCCCGAGGACACGGAGATCCCCGTCGAGCGCATCAACGGGGGTGTGTTGCTCCTCTCATCCGGACGCGACCACACGTGGCCGTGCGTGGAGCTGAGCGCGGTCGCCGAACGCCGGCTGGCCGAGCACGGGCACCCCTTCCCGTACGAGCACGTGGTGTACCCCGAGGCAGGACACCTGATCGCGGGCCCGCCGCACCGCCCGACCGCCGACCTGCTGGTGCCCGGCCCCTCGGTGCTGTTCGAGACGGGCGGCACGCCGGGCGCCACGGCCGCCGCCCGCGCCGACGCGTGGCATCGCACCATCGAGTTCTTGTCCGACCAACTGGGCACCTAATCTGTCGCCTATGAGCGCACACTTTGACGTCGTGGTCCTCGGTGCTGGGCCAGGCGGGTACGTCGCCGCGATCCGCGCGGCCCAGCTCGGGTTGAAGACCGCGGTCATCGAGGAGCGTTACTGGGGCGGGGTCTGCCTGAACGTGGGCTGCATCCCGTCGAAGGCGCTGCTGCGCAACGCCGAGCTGGCGCACCTGTTCACGCACGAGCAGAAGACCTACGGCATCCAGGTCGACGGCACCGTGAAGTTCGACTACGGCGCCGCGTTCGACCGCAGCCGCAAGGTCGCGGACGGGCGCGTCAAGGGCGTGCACTTCCTGATGAAGAAGAACGGCATCACGGAGTACAACGGCCGTGGCACGTTCGTGGACGCCAACACCATCAAGGTGGGCGACGAGACGGTCACGTTCACCAACGTGATCATCGCCGCCGGCGCGCAGACCCGCCTGCTGCCGGGCACCAAGCTGTCCGAGCGGGTCGTGACCTACGAAGAGCAGATCCTGTCGTCGGACCTGCCGGAGAGCATCATCATCGCGGGCGCCGGCGCCATCGGCGTCGAGTTCGCGTACGTGCTGCACAACTACGGCGTCAAGGTCACGATCGTGGAGTTCCTCGACCGGGTGGTGCCGCTGGAGGACGTGGACGTGTCCACGGAGCTGGCCAAGCGCTACAAGCGGCTGGGCATCGACGTCCGCGTCGGCACCCGCGTGGAGGGCATCGACGACTCCGGCGCGAAGGTCCGCGTGACCGTGTCGAAGGACGGCAAGGAAGAGGTGCTGGAGGCCGACAAGGTGCTCCAGGCCATCGGCTTCCAGCCGCGCACCGAGGGTTACGGCCTGGAGAACACCGGTGTGCAGCTGACCGAGCGCGGCGCGATCGCGGTGGACGGTCGCGGTCGGACGAACGTGCCGAACATCTACGCCATCGGCGACGTCACCGCGAAGCTCATGCTGGCGCACGCGGCCGAGTCGATGGGCATCATCGCGGCGGAGACCATCGCGGGCGCGGAGACCCAGGAGCTGGACTTCGTGATGATCCCGCGCGCCACCTACTGCCAGCCGCAGATCGCGAGCTTCGGCTACACCGAGGCGCAGGCCCGCGAGAAGGGCTTCGACGTGCAGGTGGCGAAGTTCCCCTTCACGGCCAACGGCAAGGCGCACGGCATCGGCGACTCGGCGGGCTTCGTGAAGCTGATCAGCGACGCCAAGTACGGCGAGCTGCTCGGCGGCCACCTGATCGGCCCGGACGTGACGGAACTGCTGCCGGAGCTGACCCTGGCCCAGCAGTGGGACCTGACCGTGCACGAGGTGGCG
Organism: Saccharothrix sp. CCNWYY140; assembly: GCF_037401995.1. Taxonomy (NCBI): domain Bacteria; kingdom Bacillati; phylum Actinomycetota; class Actinomycetes; order Pseudonocardiales; family Pseudonocardiaceae; genus Saccharothrix; species Saccharothrix sp. CCNWYY140. The sequence goes on along the minus strand of NZ_JBBEGC010000137.1, from coordinate 3,114 downwards.
CGCAACGTCCACGCGCACCCGACGCTGGGCGAAGCGGTCAAGGAAGCGATCCACGGCCTGGCCGGCCACATGATCAACTTCTGACCTCTAGGCTCTGATCCCATGACCCGACACCCGCTGCGGCCGGCCGTGCTGGAAGCAGAACGCATGCTGGCCGCAGCGGGGGTCGACAGCCCCCGCGTCGACGCCGAACTCCTCGCGGCCCACGTCCTCGGCGTGGACCGCTCCCGGCTGCCCCTGATCCCGCTGGTGGACCCGCCGGTGGTGGAGGCGCTGCACCAGTTGGTGCGCAAGCGGGTCAAGCGCATCCCGTTGCAGCACCTGACGGGCTGGGCGCACCTGGGCGGGGTGGACCTGGGCGTCGGTCCGGGCGTGTTCATCCCGCGCCCGGAGACCGAGCTGATGCTCGTGTGGGCGCTGTCCAAAGTAGACAAATCACCACTGGTGGTGGACCTGTGCACCGGCTCGGGCGCGCTGGCCCTGGCCCTGGCCCACCACCTGCCCGGCGCGGTCGTGCACGCCGTCGAACGCGACCCGGCCGCGCTGGCGTGGGCGCGCCGCAACGCCGACGCCCGGTGCGAGGCCGGCGACACCCCGATCGTGCTGCACGCCGGGGACGTCACCGCACCGGACATCCTGTCCGATTTGGACGGCACGGTTGACCTGGTGCTGTGCAACCCGCCCTACGTCCCCGAGGGCACCCCGGTCCAACCGGAGGTCTCCGACCACGACCCGCACGCGGCGGTCTTCGGCGGCGACGACGGCCTCGACGTGATCCGCCCGGTGGTCGCCCTGGCCGCCCGCCTGCTCAAGCCCGGCGGGTACGTGGCCATCGAGCACGACGACACCCACGGCGAGTCCGTCCCGGCCCTCCTGGCGTCCCGGCGCGTGCTCACCGACGTGGAAGACCACAAGGACCTGGCCGGCCGCCCCCGCTTCGCCACCGCCCGCCGCGTCTGAACCGCGCCCCCGTCCGCGTGCGCGAGCGGGGACAGTGCGTGACCCCGGAGCGTGTTGTGCCAGGATCACCACGTGAGCACGCTCTACGACTGCGCCGTCCAGTCCGACCGCTCGGCCGGACTCGCCGCCGCCGCGGGTGCGGTGCGGTCCGGACGGCTGGTGGTGCTGCCGACCGACACCGTCTACGGGATCGGGTGCGACGCCTTCGACGGCAAGGCCGTCCGGCACCTGCTGGAGGCCAAGGGGCGGGGGCCGGACATGCCCGTGCCCGTCCTGGTCGGCTCGTGGACCACCGTCGACGGGCTCGTGCTGTCCGTGCCGCGCCAGGCCCGCGCCCTCATCGAGGCGTTCTGGCCCGGCGGCCTGAGCCTGGTGCTCCAGCACGCGCCCTCGCTGTCCTGGGACCTCGGGCAGACGCGCGGCACCGTCATGCTCCGGATGCCGCTGCACCCGGTCGCCCTCGAACTGCTGCGCGACGTCGGCCCGATGGCCGTGTCCAGCGCGAACAAGTCCGGCTTCCCGCCCGCCGCGACCGCGCAGGAGGCGTGGGACCAGCTCGGCGAGGACGTCGGCGTCTACCTCGACGGCGGGCCGTGCGAGGACAACACCGCCTCCACCATCGTGGACCTCACCGGGCCGGACCCGGTCGTGCTGCGGGAAGGGGCCGTCCCGGTCGCCGACCTGCGCGAGGTGCTCGGTGTCGAAGTCGAGGTCGCCCGCTAGTGGATCTTCCCGATCGGAGTAGCGTGGGCACCCTCCCCACCGTGTCCGCATCCCCGAGGGGCTAGCACCACGTGCCCGACGCCTCGAACGTCCTCCCCGCGCGGGAGTACCTGCTCGTCGCGCTGACCTCCGCAGTCGTGACCTTCCTGCTCGTCGGCCTGGTCCGGAAGCTGGCCTTCCGGATCGGCGCGGTGGCCTACCCGCGGCAGCGCGACGTCCACGTCAAGCCCATGCCCCGGATGGGCGGCCTCGCCATGTACGGCGGCGTCCTCGGCGGCATGCTGCTGGCCCACCAGCTGCCGGTGCTGCGCGCCGCGTTCGACTTCTCCGACGACCCGTGGGCGGTCATCGTCGGCGGCGGCGTGATCGTCCTGGTCGGCGTGCTGGACGACCGCTTCGAACTCGACTCCCTGACGAAACTCGCCGGCCAGGTCACCTCCGCGGGCATCCTCGTGCTGTTCGGGTTGCAGTGGCTGCTGTTCTGGGTGCCGTGGGGCGACGACGGCGCCGGCACCGGCTCGCTGCTCGTGCTCGACCAGAACCAGGGCGCGCTGCTCACGGTGCTGCTGGCGGTCACGATGGTCAACGCGATGAACTTCGTCGACGGCCTGGACGGCCTGGCGGCGGGCATCGGCCTCATCGCCGCCGCCGCGACCTGCACGTTCAGCATCGGCGTCCTGGCCCGCAACGGCGGCGACGTCGGCTCCTACCCACCCGCCCTCATCGCCGCCACCCTGGCCGGCGCCTGCCTGGGCTTCCTGCCGCACAACTTCAACCCGGCCCGCATCTTCATGGGCGACTCGGGCTCGATGCTCATCGGCCTGATGCTCGCCGCCGCCACGACCAGCGCATCGGGCAAGCTGAACTACTCGTCCACGGTCGTCACGAAGGACCTGCTAGGCCTCCTCTCACCACTGGTGGTCGTCGCGGCGGTGCTGTTCGTGCCACTGCTGGACCTGCTGATGGCGGTGGTCCGACGCACACGCCGGGGCGAGAGCCCGTTCTCGGCGGACAAGATGCACCTGCACCACCGCCTGCTGGAAATCGGCCACTCCCAGCGCCGAGCCGTCCTGCTGATCTACCTGTGGGCGGGCGTGCTGGCGTTCGGCGCGGTGGCGCTGACCCTGTTCGACGTGGCCGTGGTGGTGTGGTGCCTGGCCATCGGCCTGCTGGTAGCGCTCCTGATCTCGGCAATCCCACGCCTGCGCGAAGTCAAACGCTCCTGACCCGCGACGCCCAAAACTGTCGTACCCCGCTGGGACAATGGTGACCGGGGGCCGGAGGCCGACCCCACCCTCCCGCTCGCAGCGCGTCTTTCCGGCGCGCGCAGCGCGGTCTTCGCGCGTGGAGCGCGTCTTTCGCGCGCGGAGCGCGCGGTAGGTGTTACCTACAAGTGGAGGGCCTCGGTTCCCCCACCGTATGGCCTGCCCG
>NZ_JBBEGC010000136.1:0-19341 GCF_037401995.1 Saccharothrix sp. CCNWYY140 | reverse complement strand
AACCGGAAAAGCTGGTTGCAAAAACGGACCAAGCGTGGTTGGGCTTCGCCCAGGCCGGACGGGGAAAGAAACCGAGGTCCTTCCCGTGGTCGCTGCCGCTTGGCGGAACGCAAGAGCTCCCCGCCCTTCGGGCGTAACGCCTTCGGCGTGAAAGCGGTGCGTTCTGCGTGGAAAAGCACGCGGCGGTCGAGTGGTGGGTCGGGCGAAGCCACGACGCCCGGCCCGTCCAAGTGCACCACTACCAGGAGCGAGGGCCGACGTCGTCGGCGTCCAGTGGTCCCCGGACGATCGCCGCGCTGGACCACTCGTCCGCGCCGACGTCGACCCCGCCGGTGCGCGGCTGGCCGTCCATGTCGTCGGTGACGAACGGGAAGCGGCCGGTGCCGGCGTCGATCGCCGGGCTGCCCGCGCCGATCCGGTGCACCTGTCCCCGGCGGCGCAGCAGTGGGTCGGCCGTGCGGATCGCCTCGGCGGGTTGGGTGACCCCGACGGTCGCGGTCCCGGTCGGCCACGCGATGTTGCCGGCGTAGGTCAGGTTCACCGGCACCTTGCGTTCGTCGAACAGCTTGCCCTGCGCGCCGGTCACCACGTTGTCGGCGATGGTGCTGTCGACCGGCGGGTAGGTGTAGTTGGCGCCGATCTCGATGTTCGAGGTGTTGTCCACGAAGGTGTTGTGCACGACGGTGGCCCGGTAGACGCGCCAGTGCGCGTTCAAAGCGCCCTCCTGGTCGACGTCCCCGCCGTCGATCTGGAGTGCGGCGTCGAAGCCGGTGCCGGTCAGGCCTTCGAAGTGGTTGTTGTAGATCTTGTGGTCCCGGCCGTAGAGCCGGATGCCGCCGGTGCCGGGCTTGCCGCCGCCGAGGAAGAAGTTGCCGTGGAAGGTCCCGCGGTCGCCGTGCCGCTGTGACAGCGTGCCCTGTGACGTGCGGAAGGTGTTGTAGCGCACGACGTTGTCGTTGCTCTTCACCGTGATGATCTCCGGGTCGCCGTCGCAGTTCTCGAACAGGTTGGCCTCGACGACGGTGAACCCGCTGGACCGGGAGAGCGTGCTGCGGCCGACCCGGACCGCCTCCATGTCGTTGACCGCGCGCGGCCCGGTGTTGCGGAAGTGGTTGCGGTCGATGCGGTCGTGCTGCGACTGCTCGGTGTCCGACCCCTCGATCGCGATGAAGTTGCCGAGCTGGTGCTTCTCCTCGAACAGGTTGTGGTCGATGCGGTTGTGGTGGCTGCCCGCGCCCTGGATGAGCACCCAGTGCAGCGTCGACTCCTCGGTGAGCCGGAAGTGGTTGCGGGTCAACCGCACGTGGTTCGAGCCGGTGATCAGCAGGGTCGAGCGGTTGGTCCAGGTGAAGCCCTCGAAGGTCACGTGCGCCGAGTTCGCCACCTCCAGCTGCCCGCCGTCGACCACCGCCCGGCCGCGGTGGGCCGCCACGACGGTGATGGGCTTGGTCGCGGTGCCCTGCCTGCCGCTCATCGCGCCGATCGTGTAGCGGCCGTCCGCGACGACGATCCGGTCCCCGGCACGGGCCTCGGCCAACGCGCGCTGGAGGCGGTCCGAGGTCGTGACGTGGACGGTGCGGTCGGCGGCCGACGACGGGATCGGCGCGCACACCGCCGAGACGCCCACCGCGAGCAACACCACCAGGAGACGCGCCCGTGTCATCGGGCTCCCTTCTCGAACCGGGTGCGGGACATGCGCGCCAGCCTCGTGGATCATCGAGGGGACCGGTCCCGGGGACGGGTCCCCGCCCAGTGCCGCCACTCTGCGTGCATGGGCGAATTCAAAGCGAACGTCGAGGCGCTCCACGGAGTGTCCAACACGTACGTCAAGGTCGGTGACGACCTGGCGGACACCATCCAGCAGAGCCAACCGCTGGCGAGCGTCCAGCCGCCGATGCGGGACCCCGCGACGACCGCCTTCGCCGCCGCGGTCTCCCAGGCGGGCCGCGCGCACCTGGACTCGGTCACGGCGGTCGAGGGGCTGGTCCGGGCGCAGGGCGAGGAAGTGGGCGCCGCGACCGACCAGTACTCGACCACGGAGGACGGCGTCAACGCGATGATGGGGGGACGGGGATGACCGGGCTGAGCGGGTACGAGATCTACCTGATGGTGTCGCAGGGCGAAGGCCCTGAGGTGCTGAACCAGGCGGCGGATGTGGCGCTCGCCGCGGGCACGCGCATCCAGTCGGTCGGCGACAACGTGCGCGGGGTCACCCCCACGATGCAGGGCGCGTGGCAGGGCCCGGCGGCGGAGCGGGCGGTGCAGGCCGTGCAGCCGATCGAGCAGGGGCTGCGGGGCGCGCAGGACACCGTCGACAAGATCGAGGCCGTCCTGCGGGCACAGGCGCAGAACTACGCCCAGCTCCGGCCGCGGGTGCTGCCGATGCTGACGCCGGAGCCGCCCGAGCTGACCCTGTACGACCAGCTCACACCGTGGGACACCGACAACGAGATCGCGCGCCGGGAGTGGTTCGAGGCGGACGCGAACAACCGCCGCGTCTACGCCGAGTACGCCGCGATGACCAGCCAGAACCAGGCGATGCTCCCGCAGGCGGCGGCGTCGGGCGGTGCGCAGGGCGCGAACACCGCCGTGCAGGCCGCGGGCGGGACCGGCGCGCGGTCGGCGACGTCCGCGCCGCCGGAGGTCGGCGGCGGTGGCGGTGGGGGCTCCACCGCGCCGTCGTCGGCCGGGGGTGGCCAGGCCTCCGCGCCGCCGCAGGTCGGTGCGGGCGGCGGTGCCGGTGCCGGCGGTGGCAAGACCGCGGCCAGCAACGCCGGTGGTGAGGACGGCGGTCTCGCCGGTCGGCCGCCCGCGGTGCCCGGTTCGGGCGCGCCGCGGCAACCGGCGGACCGGACGACGGTCGCGGACTCGACCGGCATGGCGGGCGGTGTGCCCGGCGGGGTGCCGCTCACGACGACGCCGCGGTCGGGCCGCGACACCGAGCGCCCGTCGGGCGTGCCGAAGGGCGACCACCTGTCCGGCGCCGGGGCCGCTCCGGTGCTGCCGGGCGGGGTCGCCATCGGTGATCCGACCGGGACCAGGGGTCAGAGGGGTTCCCTGGGCTCGGCCGACCGCACCGGTGTCCTCGGCCGGGTGCCCGTCAACGCCCCGACCGGAGTCGGCGCGGGCGCCGGTGCCGCCGCGGGCCGGGCCGGGATGGCGGGCATGGGTGGCTTCGCGCCCCACGCCCCGCACGCCCGGGACGACGACGACCGCGAGTACAAGCGCACCGTGCACCTCGACGAGGACACGGACGCCCTCGTCGGTCGGATGCCCACCACCACGGTGCCCGTGATCGGGGAGGACTGATGTTGCGCGCACCGGTCGTGCTGTCCGACGCGGCGTTCGACGTGCTGTGGCACCACGACGACCTCGGCGAGCACCACACCGTGCTGCACGTGCCGCCCGCGGAGGCCAACCCGCTGGAGGTCGAGCACGCCCTGCACCGCGAGGGCGTTCGGGTGGACGACACGCTGGAGGCGCTGCGGGTCCTCGCGCACGCGGACTTCGAGTGCTTCGGCTGGATCGCGTTCACCCGCGAGCTGACCCTGCCGGTCGTCGCCGCCACCGCCGGCCGGCACGGCGTCTTCGCCCTGCGGGACAACGGGCACGTGCGGATCGACGCGCTGCACGGCGACCCGTCGGACACCCTCGCGGCCTGCCTGCCGGAGCTCCCGCCGGGCCGGGGCACGTCGATCAACGCCCGCGCCGAGGACGCACAGCGGTCCCCGGCCCTGGTGGAGCTGATGCGCCGCCCCCGCACCGGCGTGGCCAAGCTCTACGCGGCCCACCGCGACCGCTACGGGCGCCGCCGCCGCTCGGAGTCCTTCATCACGACGCTGGACTGCCCGGACGGCCGCTGGTTGGTGGTCCGCTACACCGACAAGCGCGGCCAACGCTGGGTCCACGCCACCCCCGCCGGTCGCCCGGTGATCAGGGAGTGGCTGCACCGCCTCGGCGAGTGACCCGGCGGGCAGCGGGCCGGGTCGGGAGGGGCCGGCCCGCTGCATGCCGGCAGTGTGGGAGCCATGATCGACGACTTCGCCAAGAACTACCTGCACGGCGACCTCGAAGAGGTGCGCGAGGTGATGGTGCGCAAGGTCGAGGGGTTGTCCGAGTACGACGTCCGCCGGCCCCTGACCGCCACCGGGACGAACCTCCTCGGGCTGGTCAAGCACCTCACGCTGACGGAGGCGCGGTACTTCGGGGAGGTGTTCGGCCGGCCGTTCCCCGAGCCGGTGCCGCAGTGGGACGACCTCGCGCAGCGGGGCCGGGACCTGTGGGTGACCGAGGACGAGACCCGGGAGGAGATCATCGACCGCTACCGCCGCGCCCGGGCGCACTCCGACGCGACGATCGCCGCCCTCGCCGTCGACGCGCCCGGTCACGTGCCCTGGTGGCCCCGGCCGGACGTCATGTTGTTCAACGTCCTGGTGCACGTGCTCACCGAGACCACCCGGCACGCCGGTCACGCCGACATCCTGCGCGAACAGCTCGACGGCGCGGTGGAGATGGACCCGGCGAGCATGGCCCGGCGGGGGCAGGACGCGGAGTACTGGGCGCGGCGGTGCGCGGAGATCGAGCGGGCGGCCAGGGCCGTGGAGGGGTGAATCGCGTAACCGGTTCGACACCTGACCGGTCGATTGTGACGGCAAATCACACGCCATAGGGTCGTGGGGTGGGAACCGGTTCGACTGGAGGACCGGTTCGACCGCCGCGCGAGCGTGAGGAGCGAGCATGGCCAGAGTGCTGGTCCTGGTGGGTGACGCCGCCGAGGAGCTGGACTCGATGTACCCGGTCTTCCGCCTGCGCGAGGCCGGTCACGAGGCGGTCGTGACCGCTCCGACCTCGCGCGCGGTCAAGCTGGTGATCCACGACTTCGAGCCCGGGTGGGACGCCTACACCGAGAAGCCGGGCCGCACGCTGCCGGTGGACCTGGCGTTCGCCGACGTCGACCCCGAGCAGTTCGACGGGCTGGTGATCCCGGGCGGCCGGGCGCCGGAGTACATCCGGACCGATCCGGACGTGGGCCGCATCGTCCGGCACTTCTTCGAGCGCGGGCTGCCGGTCGGCACGATCTGCCACGGCCCGCAGGTGCCCGCCGCCCTCGGCCTGCTCAAGGGCCGCACCACCGCCGCCTACCCGCCGTTGAAGGTGGACATGGAACTGGCGGGCGCGACGGTCGTGGACGCGCCGGACGTCGTGGACGGGGCGATGGTGTCCTGCCGCGGCTGGCCGGACCTCCCGGAGTGGTCCCGCGCGTTCATGGACGTGCTGGAGAAGGCGCAGGCCTCCGCCTGACCGACCCCGGCGCTGCGATCGCGTCGGTGAGGCGCGGCGTACCTCGGGGGAGGACCGCATGGCGGATCCGCACGGCGTGGACGAGGCGGAGCTGGTCGCCGCGTACGAGCAGGCCGTTGCGGCGCAACGATTACAGGCAGCGGGGAATCCCGCCTGGCGACGGTGCTGACCAATCTCGGCATCGTTTGCGGACCGACCGGACGGCACGCCGACGTCCTCGACGCCTTCCGGGAAGCCGTGTCGTGGTGGCGCGCCCTGGCCGCGGACGACCCCACCCACCTGCCCGGCCTGCTGAACTACCTCGGGATCTCCCTCGGCGCGGTCGGCCGGTTCGCGGAAGCCGTGGCGCCGGTCGAGGAAGCGGTGGCGCTGCTGCGGGCGGCGGCTGCCGCGAACCCGGACAGCCGACCCGAACTCGCGAAGGCGCTGAACAACCTCGGCAACCGCTACCAGCAGGCGGGCCGGACGGCGGACGCGGTCGGCTGCGCCGAGGAAACTGTTGCGCTGCAACGGGAACTGGCCGTCGAGGACCCGCAGCGCCTGGACTCGTTGGCACACGCTTTGAGCAACCTGGGCAGCGCCTACCGCCAGGCGGGCCTGCCGGCGGTCTCGCCGGGTGAGGAGGCCGTTGCCCTGAGCCGCCGCATCGCCGCCGAGGATCCCTCGCACGTGTACGCGCTGACGTTGGCGCTCAACAACTTGGGGATGCACTACAGCGATGTCGGTCGGCACGCGGACGCGGTTGGCGTGACCGAGGAGGCGGTCACGCTGTTGCAGCGCCTGACAGCGCAAGACGCGCTGTTCCAACACACCCTGGACGGGGCTGTGAGGAACCTGGAAAACCACCGGCGGGCGGCCGTCGAACCCAAGCGCAAGAAGCGCTTCTGGCGTTCCTGACCACCCTGCGCGACGGCCACCGCCTAGCCCGCCCGCGCTGGAGGTCACCCCGCCGGGTGATCTCCAGCGCGAGGGCGGGAGATTCGCACCAATGGGCGGTTCAAGGGGGTTAAACCTGCCTTCCGGGGCAACCTCGGTGACCCGGTGGGCACATGTCGTGGTGGTGTGTGGCCGACACGGATGGCTTGCGCTTGCCGTCGGGTGTAGCGGGTTCCGCGCGCTAGGTGTGTTGGGGCGCCTCAGGTAGTCATGGACTGACGAGCTCGTGTCGCATGTGGACACGAGCGCCTGGAGGCGGAAGGCGCCGGCGTGGGAAGACTTGACGGGGACGTGTGGGACGTCGCGGTGGTCGGGGCCGGGCCGGCGGGAGCCGGTGCGGCGCGGGTGGCGGCCGAGGCCGGGTGTCGGGTGGTCTTGTTGGAGCGGGCGGCGATCCCGCGCTACAAGACCTGTGGCGGTGGGTTGATCGGGTGTTCCCAGGCCCACTTGCCGGACGGGCTGGGGGTGCCGGTCCTCGACGAGATCGAAGCGGTGACGTTCGGGCTCGGCGGCGACAAGCAGCGGACGTTGCGCAGCGAAGGACCGTTGCGCTGCAAGATGGTCTTCCGCGACGAGCTGGACGCCGCCCTGACCCGTGTCGCGACGGACGCCGGCGCGGTCGTGTGCGACCGGACGACCGTGGCGGGCATCGAGGACGACGGCGGCGTGGTCACGCTGCGCACCGGGGCCGGCGACCTGGTCCGCGCCCGTGCGGTGGTGGGCGCGGACGGCAGTGCGAGCCGGGTCGGCCGGCACGTCGGTGTGCGGTGCGAGCAGGTGGACCTGGCCCTGGAGGTCGAGGTCCCGGTCGACCGGCGGACGGCGGCGCGGTGGCGTGGCCGGATGCTGATGGAGTGGGGGCCGCTGCCCGGGTCGTTCGGTTGGGTGTTCCCCAAGGGTGACGTGTGCACCGCGGGTGTCGTCGCGGCCAAGGGCCAGGGCGCGGCCACGAGGTCGTACCTGCGCGAGTTCCTCGACCGCCACGGCCTGGCGCACCTGACACCGCTGCACGACACCGGTCACCTGACCAGGTGCCGTCAACCGGGGTCGCCGCTGGCCCGGCACCGGGTGCTGGTCGCCGGGGACGCCGCCGGCCTGTGCGACCCGTGGTCGCGCGAGGGGATCTCCTTCGCCCTGCGGTCGGGGGTGTGGGCCGGGGAAGCGGCCGTGCGGCTGGCCGGGGCCGATTGCGAAGCGGACTCGGCGCGCGAGGGTGCCCGCTACGCCGACACCGTCCGCACGACGTTGGAGGCGGAGATGCGCGCCTCCCGGCGGATCATGGACGTCTTCACCTGGCGCCCTGGCGTGGTGCACGCGGCTTTGACCTCCGTGCCGCCGGTGTGGCGCCGCGTCGACTCCTACCTCGGCGGCGCGACCACGATCCCCGCCCTGCTGGGCACCCCCGCCGCCCGCGCGGCCCTGAAGGTGCTCGACCTCTTCCGGTGAGACCCGAACACAGCAAAGGACTTCGGCCGTGGGAACACAACACGAGCAGACCCCCGTGGCGATCATCGGCACCGGTTGCCGGGCGCCCGGCGGGGTGACCTCCGCGCGCGAGCTGTGGCAGGTGCTCCTGGACCGCCGCGACGTGGTCGCCGGGAGCAGCCCCGCCCAGCGGTGGCCCGACCACGAGCGCGTGGCGCCCGCCGACCTCGTCGACGAGCCGGCGCTGGAGCGCGGCAGCTTCCTCGACGGGATCGACCTGTTCGACCCGGGGTTCTTCGGGGTGCCGGTCTCGGAGGCGCCCAGCGTCGACCCGCAGCACCGGCTGCTGATGGAGACGACGTGGGAGGCGTTGGAGGACGCGGGGATCCCGCCCAGATCGCTGGTCGGGTCGCGCACCGGCCTGTTCGTCGGCATCTCCGGCGCGGACTACGCCAAGCGGTTCACCATCGCGGATTTCAACGTCTACCACGGCATCTCCGCGATCCCGTCGGGCGCGCCGGGCCGGATCTCCTACATCCTCGACGTCAACGGTCCGTCCGTGGCGGTGGACGGTGCTTGCGCGTCCTCGCTGATCGCGGTGCACCTGGCGTGCCGGTCGCTGCACGCGGGGGAGTCCGACCTGGCGTTGGCGGGCGGCGTGACCGTGCAGCTGGAGTGGGGCGGGCTGGTCGGGTTCGCGCGGGCCGGCGCGTTGTCGTCACGGGGCCGGTGCGCGGCGTTCGACGCGAGCGCGGACGGGTTCGTGCGCGGTGAGGGGTGCGGGATGGTGGCCCTCAAGCGGCTGGCCGACGCGCAGCGCGACGGCGACCGGGTGCTGGCGGTGATCGCCGGGACCGCGATCAACCACGCCGGCCGGGTTCGGGGCATCACGCAGCCGTCGCGGTCGGCGCAGCGGGCGGTGGTGACCGCGGCGATGCGCGCGGCGGGCGTGACCCCCGACGACATCGGGTACGTCGAGGCGCACGGCACGGGCACCCCGGTGGGCGACCCGATCGAGTTCGGCGCGCTGCGGGACGCGTACGGCGGGTCGGACCGGCCGTGCGCGCTGGGCTCGCTCAAGACCAACTTCGGCCACCCGGAGAGCGCGGCCGGCGTGCTGGGGCTGATCAAGGCGGCGCTGGCGGTGCGCACCGGGGTGATCCCGGCGAACCTGCACTTCACCCGGTGGAACCCGGAGATCGACGCCGAGGGCACCCGGTTCTTCGTGCCGACGGTGTCCACGCCGTGGGAGGGGACGCGTCGGGCCGCCGTGTCGGCGTTCGGCGTGACCGGGGCCAACGCGCACGCGATCGTCGTGGAGGCCCCGCCGGTTCCGGAACGGCTGGGGGGCACCGCTCGGGGGACTCTGGTGCACGCGGTGTCGGCGGCTTCGCCCGGTGGGTTGGCCGCGACGGCTTCTCGGCTGGCTGACCACGTCGAGGCGACCCGGCCCCGGCTGGAGGACGTGGCGCACACGCTGGCGGCGCGGCGCAGCCACCTGTCCACGCGGGCCTGTGTGGTCGCTGCCGACCGGGCCGAGTTGCACGAGGGGTTGCGGGCGTTGGCGCAGGGCGAGGAGCACCCGGCCGTGGTCACCGGGGCGACGGGTGAGCCGGGGGCGCCGGTGTGGGTGTTCTCCGGGCACGGGTCGCAGTGGGCGGGGATGGCGCGCGACCTGCTGGACCGCGATCCCGTGTTCACCGCCATGATTGACCGGCTGGACCGTGTGAGCAGCGAGCCTGGCGTGGCCTCCGGCCCCCGTCTCGATCGTCTCATGGGGGACCGACAGTCCACGGAGGACGGACGGTCGGGGATTTCGGTGCGGCGGTTGTTGGAGGGCGGAGAGCACCTGGAGCGCATGGATGTCGTGCAGCCGGTGGTGTTCGCGGTGCAGACGGCGTTGGCGGAGGTGTGGCGGTCGTGGGGCGTGCGGCCCTCCGCCGTGGTCGGGCACTCGATGGGGGAGGCCGCCGCGGCGGTGGCGGCGGGGATCCTCACGCCCGAGGAAGGTATGCGGATCACGTTGATCCGGTCCTCCTTGCTGCACAAGGTGCGTGGCGGGTGCATGGCGGTCGTCGCGTTGCCGGTGGAGCAGGTCGAGGCGGAGATCGCCGGTGTGGACGGCGTGACGGTGGCGGTGGTGACCGCGCCCGCCTCGACCGTCGTGGCGGGCGGTGAGGAAGCCGTGGAAGGGCTGCTGGCGGGCTGGCGGGAGCGGGGTGTGTTCGCCAAGCGGATCGCGGTGGTGGTCGCCGCGCACTCGCCGCAGGTGGACCCGCTGCTGGACGAGATCGCCGAGCGGACGTCGTGGCTGGCGGGCAAGCCGGCGGAGGTGCCGTTCTACTCCACGGCCGGCGACCCGCGCGAGCCGGTCGTGTTCGACGGCGCCTACTGGGCGCGCAACCTGCGTTCGCCGGTGCGGTTCGACCGGGCCTGTCGGGCGCTGGTGGAGGACGGGCACCGGATGTTCCTGGAGCTCTCGCCCCACCCGCTGCTGACGCAGGCCGTCGAGGAGACCGGAGCCGCGCTGCGCACCCCGGTCACCGCGGTGCCCTCGCTGCTCCGCGAGCGGGGCTCACGGGACGCGCTGTGCCGCGCGGCGGCGGCCCTGCACGTGGCGGGCGTGCCGGTGGACCTGGACACCGCCAACGGCGGCGGCGCGTTCACCCCGTTGCCGCCCACGGCCTTCGACCGCGCCCGGTACTGGCAGGAACCGGCGAGCCGGCCGCGCGGCACGCACCCGTGGCTGGGCGAGCGCACCACCGTGCCCGACCCCGACGCCGAGGACCGCACCCGGCACGTGTGGAGCGCCGACCTGGGCTCCGACCTGGTCGACTGGCTGGTCCAGCACACCCTGCGCGGCACGCCCCTGGTGCCCGGCGCGCTGCACGTGGAGCTGCTGCTGGCCGCCGCGACCGACCTGCTGGGCTGCGGCCCCGACCAGGCGTGCCTGTCCGACGTGCGCTTCACCCGGATGGTGCCGCTGACCGGCCGTGTGCCGGTGCAGGTGGCCGCGACCCGCACCGGCGGGCGGGTGGAGCTGGAGGTCGTCCAGCACAGCGGCGGCGGCTGGGACCGGGTCGCCTCGGCCACCGCCACCCGGTGCGAGGCGGCGGTGGACGTCCGCGAGCCGCTGCCCGTGCCGGCCGCGACCGGGTCGACCGACGAGTTGTACGCGGGCCTGCGCCGCATGGGCCTGGACGGCGGCCCGGCGTTCCACGCCATCACCGCGGTCGCGGACGGCGGCGTGACCCGGGTGGCCGTGCCGGAAGCCGCGCCGATCCGCGTGTGCGCGCCCAAGATCCACCCGGCGCTGTTCGACGGCTGCCTGCTGTCCGTGGCGTCCCTGCTGGTGGAACCCGACGCCGACACGCCGTGGCTGCCCACCGCGATCGCCGGCCTCACCCTGCCACCCGACCCGCACCGCATCACCTGGGTCCGCCCCGAACTGCGCCGTGACGGCCCGGACGCGGCCACCGGACGTGCCGACCTGTACGACGAGTCGGGAGAGTGGATCGGTGCCCTAGAGGGTGTGGAGCTGGTCCGGCACGCCGGCGCGTCCGGCGGGCGTGCGCTGCTGAACTCGCGGCTGTTCGAGATCACCTGGACCCCCGCACCCCTGCCCGAACCCGGCGCAGACACGGGGGTGTGGGCGGTGATCGCCGAACCGGGCGACCGGACCGGGTTGGCCGACCGGATCAAGTCGGCCCTGACAGCACGCGGCGGCCGGGTACTGGCGACCCCGGAATTGTCGGTACCCCGTGAGACGATCGAACCGGGGGCCGGAGGCCACGCCGCCGTGCCGGCAGAGGCGACCGGCGTTGTCTGGTGCGCCACGGGCGATCTCGACGATCTCGACCGCGTGACCCGCGTCCTGGAGCTGCTCCGCGAGCACGCCGACCACCCGTCACCGCCCCGGCTCTGGCTGGTCAGCGCGGGCGCCCGCCGAGTCCTCGACGGCGACCCGGTGTCCCCGGGCGTGTGCGCGCTGCGCGGGGTGCTGCGGGTGGCGTCCATCGAACAGCCCAGGTCCGCCGTGACCTGGGTGGACACCGACGACGGCGACGCGGCCGACCTCGCCGCCGAGCTGCCCGCGGCCACGCCGGAGACCGAGGTCGCCTGGCGGGCCGGGCAGCGCCACGTCGCGCGGCTGTCCCGCACGCCGCTGCCCGTCCGGCCGCCGCGCACCGCGGGCGAGCGGGACGTGGTGGCCGGCGAGGACCCGTACGTGCTCGAACCCGACCCGGACGGCGGCCTGGACCGGCTGCGCCTGGTCGCCACCGGGCACGAACCCCCGCAGCCGGGGCCGGGTGAGGTGTTGGTGCGCCCGGCGGCGACCACCGTGCACTTCCGGGACGTCCTGATCGCGCTGGGCATCTACCCGACCGACGACGGCGTGCTGCCCAGCCTGGGTTCGGACGCCTCGGGCGAGGTGCTCGCCGTGGGTCCCGGCGTCGACCGCCTGCGCCCCGGTGACCAGGTCGTCGGCGTCGTGCCCGACGGGCGCGGGACGATGGCGTCGGAGTGCCTGGTGCCCGCCGCGTTCACCGTGCGCGTCCCGGACGGCCTCGCCCCGGTGGACGTCGTGCCCTCCGTGCTGACCTACCTCACCGCCTGGCACGCGCTGCACGACCTGGCCGGCCTGCGCGCGGGGGAGACCGTGCTGGTGCACTCCGCCGCCGGCGGCACCGGTCTGGCCGCCGTGGCGGTGGCCCGGCTGCTCGGGGCGGTCCCGATCGGCACCGCCGGCACCGAGGCCAAGCGCCGCCACCTGCGCGAGCGGGGTGTGGAGCACGTCTTCGACTCCCGCACGCTCGACTTCGCCGACCAGGTGCGGGAGGCGACCGGCGGGCGGGGCGTGGACGTGGTGCTCAACTGCCTGACCGGCGCCGCCATGCGGGCGTCGCTGGGCCTGCTCGCCCCGACCGGGCGGTTCATCGAGATCGGCAAGCGCGACCTGTACGACGGGGCGCGGGTGGACCTGCGCGCGTTCCGGCACGGCGTCACCTACACCGCGCTGGACCTGGTGCTCACCGCGTCCGAGCGGCCGGACGTGTTCCGCGCCGCGCTGCTGCGGGTGGTGGCCGAGATCGAGGCGGGGAACCTGCCGCTGCTGCCGCGCGAGGTGGTGCCGGTGACCGGGGCGGCCGAGGGGTTCAAGCGGCTGGCCTCGGGCGAGCACATCGGGCGGATCGCCGTGGAGTTCCCGCCGCCGGGGCACCGCCTGCGGGCGCACGTCCGGGCGCGCGAGGACGTGGTGCGCCCCGGCGGGGCCTACGTGATCACCGGCGGCACGCGCGGGCTGGGCCTGGCCGCCGCGCGGTGGCTGGCCGAGCGCGGCGCCGCGCGGGTCGTCCTCGGCGGGCGCACCGCGCCGGAGGCCCTGCCCGACACCGGGTGCGCGCTGGAGGTGGTCCTGGGCGACGTCGCCGACCCGGACACCGCGCGCCGCCTCGTCGCCGCCGCCGGGCCGGAGCTGCGGGGCGTCCTGCACACCGCCGTCGTGCTCGACGACACCCCGATCACCGGCATCACGCCCGAGCGGCTGGCCCGCGTGTGGCACCCCAAGGTGACGGGCCTGCGCAACCTGCACGACGCCACCCGTGAGCACGACCTGGACTGGCTGGTGGTCTTCTCGTCCATGTCGGCCCTGCTGGGCAACGCGGGCCAGGTCAACTACGCCGCCGCCGGCGCGTGGGTGGACGCGTTCGCCCGGTGGCGCGCCGACCAGGGGCGGCCGACGCTGTCGGTGGACTGGGGCGCGTGGGGCGAGACCGGCCGCGCGACCCACTTCGCGGCCCGGGGCTTCGACACCATCGCCACCGCCGAGGGCTTCGCCGCGCTGGAGGAGCTGCTGCGCCACCAACGGGTGAACACCGGCGTGTTCGACTACCAGCCCGATCGGCTCTTCCAGGCCTTCCCACACGCGCGGGCCAACCCGCTGCTGGCCGACCTGGACGACGGTCCCGCGGTCGCGGCGGAGGACGGCCCGGCGGCGCGGGTGCGGGCGGAGGAACCCGGTCCGGCCCGGACGCTGCTGGTGTGCGAGGCGGTGGTGCACGCGCTGGCCGCGTTGCTGGGCGCGCAGCCCTCGGCCGTGCCGGCGCACGCGAAGTTCACCGACGTGGGCCTGGACTCGCTGCTGGCCGTGGCGTTGACCCGCAGGCTGTCCGCCGACCTGGACGTCCCGCTGACCCCGGCGGAGGTGTGGGCGCACCCGTCCCCGGCGGAGCTGGCCACGCACCTGGACGCCGCTTTGGGGTGATTGGCGCGAGTCCCTAGGGGTACGTGGCAGTGGTGCAGGATCGCGAGCTGCGCCGGACCGCCGAGGAGGTGTTCGGCTGGTCGGAGTTGAGACCCGACCAGCTGACCGCCATGCGGCACGTCCTCGACGGCCGGGACACGCTGGTGGTGATGCCGACGGGCGCGGGCAAGTCGGCGGTGTACCAGGTGCCGGCCGTGCTGCGGGACGGGCCGACGGTCGTGGTGTCCCCGCTGGTGGCCCTCCAGCGCGACCAGGTGGCGGGGCTGCGGGAGAACGACGCGCCGCCCGCCGCCGCGGTGAACTCGGCGCAGCCCGAGGCCGCCAACGACCGCGCGTGGCGCTCGTTCTCCGCCGCCCGCACCGAGTACCTGTTCCTGTCGCCGGAGCAGCTGGCGAAACCGGACGTGCTCGACCGCCTCGCCGCCGCCGGGGTGTCGCTGTTCGTGGTGGACGAGGCCCACTGCGTCTCCGCCTGGGGCCACGACTTCCGCCCCGACTACCTGCGGCTGCGGCACGCGGTGGACCGGCTGGGCCACCCGCCCGTGGTGGCGCTGACCGCGACCGCGGGCGGGCCGGTGCGGGCGGACGTGGTGCGGCACCTGGGGATGCGGGACCCGGCGGTGGTGGTGGCCGGGTTCGACCGCCCGAACCTGTCCCTGGCGGCCCGGTTCTGCACCGACGACGAGGACCGGGTGCGGGCGGTGGCGGAGTGGGTGACCGGCGGTCCGGGGTTGCTCTACACCGCCACCCGCAAGGACACCGAGCGGTACGCGGAGTTGTTGGCGCGCAACGGTGTTCGGGCGGAGGCGTTCCACGCGGGCCGACGCGCGGCGGACCGGCGGCGCGTCCAGGACGGGTTCATGGCGGGCGAGGTGGACGTGGTGGTGGCGACGTCGGCGTTCGGCATGGGCATCGACAAGCCGGACGTCCGCTTCGTCGCCCACGCCGCCACGCCGGGCTCACCGGACGCCTACTACCAGGAGATCGGCCGCGCCGGTCGCGACGGGCACCCCGCCCGCGCGCACCTGTTCCACCGCCCGGAAGACCTGGGTCTGCAACGCTTCCTTCGCGCCCGCCGGGTGGACCGCGAGGCCGTGCGCCGCGTAGTCGCGGAGGTCCGGTCCGGCGTGGACGACCCGGCGGAGATCGCGCGGCGGCTGGAGGTGTCCCGACGCAAGGTCGTCGGCCTGCTCAACCTGCTGGAAGCGGCGGGCGTGGTGCGCGACGCCCGCCCGGTCGCCGACGCGCCTCAGGACGCCGTGGCCGCCGTGACCGAGGAGGTGAAGCGGCAGCAGAACCGCGACCGCTCACGCATCGAGGTCATGCGCGGCTACGCCGAAACCCGCTCCTGCCGCCGCCGGTACTTGCTGGGCTACTTCGGCGAACACCTGTCCGACCCGTGCGGCAACTGCGACAACTGCGCGGAAGGGGTCTCGTCCGACGAGTCCTCGGCCGACGCCGACTTCGCCCCCGGCACCCCCATCCGGCACCGCGAGTGGGGGAGCGGTTCGGTGGTCCACCGCGAACCGGACCGCTTCCTGGCCCTGTTCGACGACGTCGGCTACAAGACCTTGTCCCTGGAAGCGGTCCGCGACAACGATCTCGTCGACCCGCTGTGAGGCCTACGGCTTCCCGGCCGCCTTGCAGGCTTCGAGCCGGAGCTGGAGGAAGAGCTCCACCGGCTTCGGGAACAACGACCACGGCATGCCGTCCGCCCGATCGCCCAGGACGCGGAAGTGGTCGACCGCCTCGGCGTGGCGCTTGTGCTCGGCCAGCGCGTAGACCGCCCAGCCCCGGTCGTTGCGCAGCCACCGGGTGTCCGCGCCCACGCCCGCCAGCCACGGCAGCAACGCGTCCAGCGCTTCCCGCGCCATCGGCGAGCGGAACGCGTCGGGCTTGTCGCGCATCATCTCGTACGCCGCCCGCAGGGGCAGTGCCGCGAGGGACGGGGACGACGCCGCCGCGCGGGTGGCGAAGTCGCTCATCAGCTCGTGCGAGCCGTGCCACTTCTTGCACCAGTACTGCAACGCCTGCGCGTGGCCCATGCGGTGCAGCGGGGCGCGGGCGACCAGTTCGTCCCACACCCGACCGAACTGCTCGTGGTCGTAGGACAGGCCGCGCGCGAGCATCACCAGCGTCACCCACGGCGTCGGGTCCTCCGGCACGGCCGCCGCGGTCGCGCGGGCGGCCTCCTGGGCCTTGAGGAGCAGCCGGTGGAAGTCCTGGGCCTGCTGCCGCGAGGTCTGGTCGGCGCGGGCCGTGCCGCGGGCCTGCCAGGCCAGGGTCACCAGGGCGTGCGCGTGCACCGCCGCCAGGTCGCGCGAGTCGGGCCGCGCCTGGCTCCACCGCTGGAACCAGGTGTCGTCGCGAGCGGCCAGGGTGGCCAGCTCGTCGACGACCTCGGCCCGCAGGTCCCAGTCGCCCCACGTCGAGGCCAGCAACTCCGCCGCCGGTTCCCACCGGCCCTCGACCGCGGCGGCGCACGCGCGGGTCAGCTCGGGGCCGCCCACGGGCACGTCGGTGGTCACGTCCTCCGGCGCGGTCAACCCCCACTGGACGTGGTCGACGCGCCCGTACAGCTTGTCGACGACCACGTGCGACGGCAGGTCGTCCACGTCCACCCCGCGGCGGCTCGCCTCGCGCATCAGCGAGACGGCTCTCGCGGTCTTGAACGGGTTCAGCAGCAGCTTCACAACCATGTCGGTCCTTCCCCCCCTTGTGCGGCACGGATCATGGCCGCCGGGGGGAGTGTCCACGACCGACGCCGGCGGCGTCCGAGAGGGCCGCACCAGCCGGTGGTGCGTTCCCGAGAAATGCGGGTTCGTCGCCCTCGAAAATGGTCCGGATGTGTGTTCGTCCGGTTACGCGTATGGTGGTGGATCGTGCGCGTTGTGGGGACGTTGCGGTTCCCGGCCGACGCTCCGGTCCACTTGGACCGGGTTCGCGTCGAGGTTCGCGACGTGTCCGAGGCGGACGCGCCCGCGCGCACGGTGGCCGAGGTGACGCTGCCCGCGGTGAGTGTGCCCGCGGGTGGTCTGGAGTTGCCGTTCGCCGTGGACGCCGAGGTGGACGGGCCGGGGACGTACGTGGTGCGCGTGCACGGCGATCGGGACGGGTCCGGCGTCGTCACCGAGGGTGACCTGATCACCACCGCCGCCCACCGCGTCACGTCGCGGCCGATGGTGCTCGACCTCCACCCGGTCGCCCATTGACCCGAAGCCCGTATCTGGGCTTCTCCGGGTGCCTCTGTCTGACATACGCCCCATTCTCGGGAGGGATCAATCGTGAACGAGATCGTGACCAGTGACGACATGGCCGCCAGCCGTGAGGTTCGCACCGGTTTCCTGTCCGGGCCGGGATTCGTCGACAAGCCCGTGCGCTACAGCGTGGTCAACGGGATCGCGCTCTACCAGGGCTGCATCGACATGGGTCCGGCCGAGGAAGTCGAGACCGCCGCCGCGAGACTGCGCCCGGGAGAGCCGGCGGACGTGGGACAACCTCCCTCCGAGATGCTGGGGATCGGCCTTCCGTCCGATTCGGACATGTTGTGGACCAACGGCGTCGTGCCGTTCGTCGTGGACGCTGGGCTGCCCAACGCGGCCCGGGTCACCCAGGCCATCGCGCACATCCAGGACAACACCGGCATCCGGTTCGTCGCGCGCGGCAGCCAGGCCAACTACGTGCGGTTCGTGCGCAACCCCGGCCAGACCTGGAGTTCCTCGCCGATCGGGATGCGCGGCGGCGAGCAGCTCATCCGCCTGTCCGACGGCGCGACGATGGGCACGACCGTGCACGAGTGCCTGCACTCGCTGGGCATCCTGCACGAGCAGAGCCGCTGCGACCGCGACCAGTTCGTGACCATCAACTACGGCAACATCCAGGACGGGTTCGAGTCCAACTTCGACCGGTTCTGCGACGGCTTCACCGACTACTTCGACTACGACTACGACTCGATCATGCACTACGGCCCGACGGCGTTCGGCGTCAACGGCGCCACCACCATCGTGCCGCTGCGCCCCGGCGTGACGATCGGCCAGCGCAACGGCCTGAGCTTCGGCGACCGGGTGACCATCGCGCACATGTACGCGCGGTTCACCGGCCGCGGGCACACCGGCGTCTTCCGCGCGGGCAGCGGGAAGCACGCGCTGTGGGTCAACGCGTCGTGGGACAGCTTCGCGGCCAAGTGGCAGGAATGGGCCGCGGAAGGGTTGCGCCTGATCGACATCAACGTCCGCCGCGTGGGCAACGAGTTGCGCTACTCCGGCGTGTGGACGGCCGGCACCGGCGGCTACGCGCTGTGGGCCAACGCGAGTTGGGACAGCTTCAAGGCGAAGTGGCAGGAGTGGGCCGGGCAGGGCTTGCGCCTGGTCGACCTGCACGTGCTGCGCGTGGGCAACGAGGACCGCTACTCCGGCGTGTGGCGCGCGGGGACGGGCGGCTACGCCCTGTGGGTCAACGCTTCCTGGGACAGCTTCAAGGCGAAGTGGCAGGAGTGGGCCGGGCAAGGCTTGCGCCTGGTCGACATCAACGTCCACGAGGTCGGCGGTCAGGCCCGGTACTCGGGCGTGTGGCTGGCCGGGTCCGGCGGCTACGCGCTGTGGGCCAACGCCAGCTGGGACAGCTTCAAGGCCAAGTGGCAGGAGTGGGCCGGCCAGGGCCTGCGGCTGGTGGACCTGAACGTGCACCAGTCCGGCGGGGACAACCGCTACTCGGGCGTGTGGCTGGCCGGCACCGACGCCTACTACCTGTGGGCCAACGTGCCGTGGGAGAGCTTCCGCGCGCGCTGGCAGCAGCAGAGCGCCAACGGCCTGCGGCTGATCGACTACGAGTTCACCGAACCCGCGGCGGCCGACTCCCTGGACTTCACCGGCTCCCCGACGGAAGAAGCCGCGCCGCTGCCCACAGGCGTAGGCGGCCTGTACGACGGCGAAACCCTGACCGACCTGTCCGACACAGCCGCCGCCGACGGCACCCCGATGGCCACCGACGGCGCAGGCGGCGTCGAGACGGGCACCCCCTCACCCGCCGCGGCCTCGGCCGGCGACGGCATGGGCGGCATGTCCGGCGGCACGACAGCCGAGCCCGCAGCGGCAGCGGCGGGAGACGGCGACGGCGGCCTGGTCACGGAGGGCAGCCAGAAGACCGTGGCCCTCACGGTCGCAGGCCTCGGCGGCACCGCCAACGGCGGCGACCACCCGACCAAGCACACCCGCAAACCCAAGGCGGTCAAGCACTAGACGAGCAACGCGCAGGTCGGGACGGCAAACGCGCAGAGCACGCCTTCGCCCCTGGCACGCCCTTCTTGCCCGGCACAGCCCTTCGCGCCCGCAGGGCGCCCGAAGTAGCTCGCGCAGCAGACCTCCCGACTTGGGCTTCTTCCGTCATCCCCGTATGGCCTGCCCGAAGGGCTACCA
>NZ_JBBEGC010000135.1:0-19378 GCF_037401995.1 Saccharothrix sp. CCNWYY140 | reverse complement strand
CCGGAGGCAACCACGCTTTCCCCGGTTTCGCAACCGGTGAAGCGTGGTTGCAAAACCGGGGAAAGCGTGGTTGGGCTGCGCCCAGGCCGTACGGGGGAAGAAACCGAGGCCCTTCCTGTGGCTGGTAGCCACTCCGAGCGCGCCTGCGGCGCGAATAGCGGCGGGGGTGCGGGTGGCGCTGGTTTCAGGCCACTGTGGACGGTTGGCTGGTCACCTGGGCACGATGGGGTGGAAGCGGCCCTGGTAGAACACCAGGGCGTGGTCGTCGTCGCCCAGTTGGCATGACAGCACGCGGCCCAGGAACAGTGAGTGGTCGCCTGCCGTGTGCACGTCGACCACCTCGCACTCCAGCCAGGCCAGCGCGCCGGTGAGCAGGGGTGCGCCGGTGTGCTTGCCGGGGGTCCAGTCGACGGCGTCGAACTGGGTGGGGCCCAGTGGGCGGGCGCGGTCGGCGAAGTAGCGGACCGCCGACTCCTGGTCGGCGCTCATCACCGACACCCCGAACCGGCCGGAGCCGGCCAGTGCCCCGTGCATGACCGCGGTGTGGGCGATGCAGCAGTGGACGAGCGGTGGGTCCAGGGAGACCGAGCCGAACGCGTTGGCGGTCATGCCGTGGACGTGTTCGTCGCCGACGGTGATGACCACCACCCCCGTGGCGAAGCGGCCCATGACCGAACGCAGGTCCGCGGGGTCCGGCGTGGCCGGGTCCGAGTGGTCGGTCGCTGTGGGAAAGACGTGCACCTTCTCGGGCATCCTCGTGCTGTCCCCTCGTTCTCGAAAGCGGTGGTCGCGCCGCCGCCGTCCACAAAGGACTCGGATTTCGCCGGTCTGCTCCGAAAGCTAGCCCCGGCCCCGTACTCGGTTTCCATCGCCGGGTAACACACCCCTCACGGTGCCGTGCTGAGCGGGCGATTACCGGGCGCGACGACGCTTGCGGGCAGAGCACTGGAGAACGTGCCGGAGACTCTTCGCGCAAATCGCTCACGAGAGGCGGTCGGCCGCATGGAAAACCCCACTGTCAGCCAATCCCCGTCGGAGAACCCCGGGTCGGGTCCGCCGTCGACGGGCGGTGATCAGGACGCGGTGGCCGTCATCGGCATGGCGGTGCGGTTGCCGATGGCCGACGGGCCGGCCGCGTTCTGGGACCTGCTGCGGGACGGGCGCGACGCGATCACCGACGCCCCCGAGGGTCGGTGGGGCAAGGGCGGTGTGAACCGGGGCGGTTTCCTCGACGCCGTCGGCGACTTCGACGCCGGCTTCTTCGGCATCTCGCCGCGCGAGGCCGCGGCGATGGACCCGCAGCAGCGCCTGGTGCTGGAACTGGCGTGGGAAGCGGTCGAGGACGCCCGGATCGTGCCCGCCGACCTGCGCGGCAGCCGCACGGCGGTGTTCGTGGGCAGCATCCGCGACGACTACGCGTCGCTGCTCTACCAGCACGGCGACGCGGCGGTCACCCAGCACACCGTCACCGGCACCCACCGGGGCATCATCGCCAACCGCGTCTCGTACGCCTTCGACCTGTACGGCCCGAGCCTCACGGTGGACGCGGCGCAGTCCTCGTCCCTGGTCGCGGTGCACCTGGCGGCGCGCAGCCTGCGGGACGGCTCGGCCGACCTCGCGCTGGCCGGCGGCGTGAACCTCAACCTGCTCGGCGAGGGCACGGTCAGCCTGGAGCGGTTCGGCGCGCTGTCGCCGGACGGCCGCAGCTTCACCTTCGACGCCCGCGCCAACGGCTACGTGCGCGGCGAGGGCGGCGCGGTGGTGGTGCTGAAGAAGCTCAGCCGCGCGATCGCCGACGGCGACCAGGTGTACGCGGTGGTGCTGGGCAGCGCGGTCAACAACGACGGCGCCACCGACGGGCTCACCGTGCCCAGCGAACGTGCGCAGACCGAGGTGATCCGCGCCGCGTTCGCCGACGCGGGTGTGGACCCGGCGCGGGCGCAGTACGTGGAGCTGCACGGCACGGGCACGCCGGTGGGCGACCCGATCGAGGCGCGGGCGCTGGGCGCGGCCGTGGGCGCGCACCGCGACGAGCCGCTGCCGGTCGGGTCGGCCAAGACCAACGTCGGCCACCTGGAGGGCGCGGCGGGCATCGTCGGCTTCGCGAAGGCCGCGCTGAGCATCCGGCACCGGCTGCTGCCCCCGAGCCTGAACTTCGAGACCCCGCACCCGGACATCCCGCTCGACGAGCTCAACCTGCGCGTGCACACGGACCTGTCGTCGTGGCCGCGCCCGGACGAGCCGCTGATCGCGGGCGTCAGCGCCTGGGGCATGGGCGGCACCAACGCGCACGTCGTGCTGGCCGAGGGGCCGAGCCTGGACACCGCACTGCTGGACACCGCACTGCCCGCGTCCATCGATCCCGCCGCGCTAGCTGCTCCCACTGCGCCGGCCGCGCTCGCCGCGCCGGCCGCGCCGGGGGCTGAGCCGCCTGCGGCGGAAGGCTCTCGGGTGGTGCCGTGGCTGTTGTCCGGGCGTGGCCAAGCCGCGCTGGCGGGCCAGGCCAAGGCCTTGCGCGACCGACTCGGCGACGAGCGCCCGGCGGACGTGGCGCTGTCGTTGGCCACCACCCGGGCCGTGTTCGAGCACCGCGCGGTAGTCGTCGGCGCCACGCGGGCGGAGTTGGACGCGGGTGTCGAGGCGCTGGCGAGCGGTGGCGCGTCGGCGAACGTCGTGCAGGGGACCGTGGGCGACCCGGGTCGCACTGTGCTGGTGTTCCCCGGCCAGGGCTCGCAGTGGGCGGGCATGGCGGTGGAGCTGATGGACTTCTCACCGGTCTTCGCCCGCCACCTGGAGGCGTGCGCCGAAGCCCTGGCCGAGTACACCGACTGGTCGCTGCTGGACGTCCTGCGCGGGACCGAGGGCGCGCCCGGCCTGGATCGCGTGGACGTGGTGCAGCCCGCGCTGTTCGCGGTCATGGTGTCGTTGGCCCGTCTGTGGCAGCACCACGGTCTGCGGGTGGACGCGGTCATCGGCCACTCGCAGGGCGAGATCGCCGCCGCGCACGTCGCCGGAGCCCTGTCGCTGTCCGACGCGGCGCGTGTGGTGGCGTTGCGCAGCAAGGCGATCCTGGCGCTGGCGGGCACGGGTGGCATGGCCGCGGTGTCCGCGCCGGCCGAGCGGGTGGCGCAGCGGCTGGCCGAGCACGGCGGCCGGGTCAGCGTCGCGGCGGTCAACAGCCCGACCAACACCATCATCGCGGGCGACCCCCAAGCCCTGGCCGAGATCGTGGCCGGCTACCAGGCGCAGGACGTGCGGGCCGCGGTCATCGCGGTGGACTACGCGTCCCACTCGGCGGACGTCGAGAGCCTGAAGACCGAGCTGCTGGACGTCCTCGCGCCCATCAGCCCCCAGGCCTCCGAGATCCCGTTCCACTCGACGTTGACCGGCGGCCTCCTGGACACCACCGGGATGGACAACGACTACTGGTTCCGCAACCTGCGGCACCAGGTCCGGTTCCACGAGACCGTGCGGGAGCTGCTGGCGAGCGGTCACCGGACGTTCATCGAGGTGAGCCCGCACCCGGTGCTCACCCACGCCATCTCCGACGCCATCGACGCCGAGGAGGTCGACGGCGCGGCGGCGTTCGGCACGTTGCGGCGCGACGACGGCGGCCCCCGCCGGCTGCTGCTGGCGCTGGGCGCGGCGCACGCGCACGGCGTCGCGCTGGACTGGGCGTCGGTGCTCGACGGCACGGACGCGCGGGTGGTCGACCTGCCCACCTACGCCTTCCAGCGCCGCCACTTCTGGTTCGCCGGCGGCGACTTCACGCCGAAGGCCGTGACTGGAGCCCGGCCCGTCGAGGAGACCGCCGACGTCGACGACGCGACGAGCGCGTTGAAGGCCCAGCTGGCCGGCAAACCGGACCGGGAGCGGCTGCGGCTGCTGGTGGACCTGGTCCGCACGCAGGTCGCGCCCGTGCTCGGCTTCGACGGCGGCTCGGCGGTCCAGCCCGCCCGCACGTTCAAGGACCTCGGCCTGGACTCCGTGACCTCGGTCGAGTTCCGCAACAGGCTGACCGCCGCGACCGGCCTGAAGCTGCCCACGGCGATCACCTTCGACCAGCCGACGCCGCAGGCGCTGGCGCGCTACCTCGACGCCGAACTGGCCGGCGCCCCCGCCGCCGCACCCGTCACGACCCGGCCGGTGGCGCTCGCGGACGAGCCGATCGCGGTGGTCGGCATGGCGTGCCGGTTCCCCGGCGGGGTGCGCTCGCCCGAACAGCTGTGGGCGATGGTCCGCGACGGCGTGGACGCGATCTCCGGCTTCCCGACCAACCGGGGCTGGGACACCGGGTCGCTCTACGACCCGGACCCGGACAAGCCCGGCTCGACCAACGCCCGCTACGGCGGGTTCCTGCACGACGCGGACGAGTTCGACGCGGCCTTCTTCGGCATCAGCCCGCGCGAGGCCACCGCGATGGACCCGCAGCAGCGGTTGCTGCTGGAGGTCGCGTGGGAGGCGTTCGAGCGGGCGGGCCTGGACCCGAAGGGGTTGCGCGGCACCAACACCGGCGTGTTCGTCGGTGCGATGACCCAGGACTACGGCCCGCGCCTGCACCAGGGCTCGAACGGCTACGACGGGTTCCTGCTCACCGGCAACCAGGTCAGCGTGGCGTCGGGCCGCGTGGCTTACACGTTCGGGCTGGAGGGTCCGGCGCTGACCGTCGACACGGCGTGCTCGTCGTCGCTGGTCGCGGTGCACCTGGCCGCTCAGGCGCTGAACCGGGGCGAGGCGTCGATCGCGCTGGCCGGCGGTGTCACGGTGATGTCCACGCCGGGCATCTTCGTGGAGTTCTCGCGGCAGCGCGGGTTGTCGCCGGACGGCCGCTGCAAGGCGTTCTCCGCCGACGCGGACGGCACGGGTTGGTCCGAGGGTGTGGGTCTGCTTGTGCTGGAGCGTTTGTCGGACGCTCGGCGCAACGGGCACCCGGTTCTGGCTGTGCTCAAGGGCAGTGCCGTCAACCAGGACGGCGCGTCCAACGGTCTGACTGCGCCGAATGGTCCGTCGCAGGAGCGCGTGATCCGCCAAGCTCTGGCGAAGGCGGGTCTGGCTCCGTCCGATGTGGACGTTGTGGAGGCGCACGGTACGGGTACGGCGTTGGGTGACCCGATCGAGGCGCAGGCCTTGTTGTCTACTTACGGTCAGGATCGTGAGCGGCCGTTGTGGTTGGGCAGCTTGAAGTCCAACATCGGCCACACCCAAGCCGCGGCGGGCGTGGCGGGCATCATCAAGACCGTCGAGGCGATCCGCCACGGCGAGGTGCCCCGGACCCTGCACGTCACCGAACCGTCCCCGCACGTCGACTGGACCAGGGGCGCGGTGGAGCTGGCGACGGAGACCACCCCGTGGCCCGAGGTGGACCGTCCGCGCCGGGCCGGTGTGTCGTCGTTCGGCATCAGCGGCACCAACGCGCACGTCATCCTGGAGCAGGCCCCCGAGATCCCCACGCCGACCGACACCGAAGACACCGTTGTGCCGTCGGCGCTGCTGCCGTGGGTGCTGTCCGGTCGTGGCCCCGGTTCGGTGGCCGCGCAGGCGGCCCGGCTGCGGGCGTTCGTGGACCAGGACTCGCCCGACCCGGTCGACGTCGGCTGGTCGTTGGCGACCACCCGCGGCGCGCTGGAGCACCGCGCGGTGGTGTGGGGCGAGGACCGCGCGGCGATGCTGGACGCGATCGCCGACGGGCGCGGCGGTCCGACCGCGGTGACCGGTGTCGCCTCGTCCGTCCGGTCGGCGTTCCTGTTCACCGGCCAGGGCGCGCAGCGGATCGGCATGGGCTTGGCGCTGGCGGAGGCGTTCCCGGCCTACGCCGAGGCGTTCGACGCGGTGTGCGAGGCGCTGGACCCGATGCTGGACCGGCCGTTGCGCGAGGTGATCGCGGACGGCGTGGACCTGGACGAGACCGGCTACACGCAGCCGGCGTTGTTCGCGGTCGAGGTCGCCTTGTTCCGGCTGCTGGAGTCGTGGGGTGTGCGTCCGGACTTCGTGGCCGGGCACTCGATCGGCGAGCTGGCGGCGGCTCACGTCGCCGGCGTGTTCACGCTGGTCGACGCGGCCCGGCTGGTCGCCGCGCGCGGCCGGTTGATGCAGGCGCTGCCCCGGACCGGGGCCATGATCGCGGTCGAGGCCACCGAGGACGAGGTCCGCGCCGAACTCGTGGACGGCGTCGACATCGCCGGCGTCAACGGCCCGACCGCCCTGGTGATCGCGGGCGAGACCGAGGCGACGCAGGCCGTCGCCGACACCCTGGCCGCGCGCGGCCGGCGCACCAAGCGGCTGGAGGTCAGCCACGCGTTCCACTCGCCGCTGATCGAGCCGATGCTGGAGGAGTTCGCGGCGGTCGCCGCGGGCGTCGCGTTCAGCGCGCCCCGCGTGCCGGTCGTGTCGACGGTGACCGGCCGGTTGGCCGACGACGACCTGACCACCCCCGACTACTGGGTGCGGCAGGCCCGGCAGGCCGTCCGGTTCGCCGACGCGGTGGGCACCCTGGTCAGCGAGGGCGTCACGGCGCTGGTCGAGCTGGGGCCCGCCGGCGTGCTCTCGGCGATGGTCCCCGCCATCGCCACCGAGGACGTCGTCGCCGTGCCGCTGCTGCGCGCCGACCGGGACGAGCCCGGGTCCGTGCTGTCCGCGCTGGCGCGGGTGTTCGTCGCGGGCGTGGACGTGCGGTGGTCGCGGCTCTACGAGGGCTCCGGCGCGCGGCGTGTCGAGCTGCCGACGTACGCCTTCCAGCCCAAGCGGTTCTGGCTCAACGCCCCGACCGGCGGCGACGTGTCCGAGGCGGGCCTGACCGCCGCCGGGCACCCGCTGCTGGGCGCGGCGGTGGAGTTGGCGGGCGGTGACCGGCTGGTGCTCACCGGCCGGCTGGGCGTCGGCTCGCACGGGTGGCTGGCCGATCACGCGGTGGCGGGCACGGTCGTGCTGCCCGGCACCGCCTACCTGGAGCTGGCACTGTCCGCGGGCGAGCGGGTCGGCGCGGGTCGCGTGGTGGAGCTGACGCTGTCCGCGCCGCTGGTGCTGCCCGAGCACGGCGGCGTGCAGGTCCAGGTCGTGGTGGACGAGCCGGACGCCTCCGGCCACCGCTCGCTGCGCGTCCACGCCCGGCGGGACGAGGAGGGCGCGCAGTGGACCGAGCACGCCACCGGCGTCCTGGCCGCCGACCACGCCGGCGCGACCGACCTCGGGACCTGGCCGCCGGCCGCGACCGAGGTCGACCTCACCGACGTCTACCCGGGCCTGACCGGGCACGGCTACGGCTACGGCCCCGTCTTCCAGGGGCTGACCCGGCTGTGGCGCGGTGACGGCGAGCTGTTCGCCGAGGTGGCGCTGCCGGAGGAGCAGCGGGCTACGGCAGGCGACTACGTGCTGCACCCCGCGCTGCTGGACGCGGCGCTGCACCCGCTGCTGCCCGGCGTGGTCGAGGACGGCGAGGGCACGGTCCTGCCGTTCGCGTGGTCGGGCGTGAGCGTGTGGGCGGCCGGCGCGCGGACCCTGCGGGTGCGCCACCGGGTCACCCGGCGCGACGAGGAGACCACGGTGGTCTCGATCGACGCGGTCGACGGCAACGGCGCTCCGGTGCTCAGCGCGGAGTCCCTGGTGCTGCGGCCGGTGGCCCGGGAGGCGTTGCGGGAGCCCGGCAAGCTGCTGCGCCTGGACTGGACCGCGGGTCGACCGGGTGAGCCGGTGCCGTGGTCGGTGGTCGGCGCGGACGGGTTCGAGGACGTGTTCACCCTGCCCGCGGACGCCCAGCCGAACCGCTCCTACATCGACGTGCCGGACCTGGCGCAGGCGCTGGGCGGCGACGACGTTCCGAACCACGTCGTGGCCCTGCTGCCCGTCCCCGAAGGGTCGCCTGCGGCGACCGCCCGCCGCACCAGTGCGGCCGTGCTGGACCTGCTGCGGGTGTGGTTGGCCGACGACCGGTTGGCCGACGCGAAGCTGGTCGTCGTCACGCGCGACGACACGCACCACGCGGCCGTGTGGGGCCTGGTGCGCTCCGCTCAGTCCGAGCACCCGGGCCGGTTCGTGCTGGTCGAGCACGACGGCCACGCCGACTCGTGGGCCGCCCTGCCCGGCGCGCTGGGCTCAGGTGAGCCGCAGCTGGCGTTGCGCGAAGGAGCCGTCCTGGTGCCGCGCCTGGTGCGCGCACCCGCCGGCGACGAAGCCGTGGACTGGTCCGAGGGCACGGTGCTGGTCACCGGCGGCACGGGCGCGCTGGGTGCCTCGCTCGCCCGGCACCTCGTGTCCGAGCACGGGGCACGCAGCCTGCTGCTGGTGAGCAGGCGCGGACCGGACGCGCCCGGCGCGGCCGAGCTGGTCGCCGAGCTGACCGAGGCCGGGGCGGAAGTCGCGGTCAAGGCGCTGGCCGTGGAGGACCGGGACGCGGTGGCCGCTCTGCTGGCCGAGCACCCGGTGCGCGCGGTGGTGCACACGGCGGGCGTGGTCGACGACGGTGTCGTCACCTCGCTGGACCGCCGCCGGCTCGACGCCGTCCTGAGCCCCAAGGTCGACGGCGCCTGGCACCTGCACGAGCTGGCCGGCGAGTTGTCCGCGTTCGTCCTGTACTCGTCGGTCGCCGGCACGCTCGGCACGCCCGGCCAGGGCAACTACGCCGCCGGCAACGCCTTCCTCGACGCGCTGGCCCGCCACCGCAAGGCGAACGGCCTGCCCGCGACCTCCATCGCGTGGGGCCTGTGGGAGCAGGACAGCGGCATCACCGGCACGTTGAGCGAGGCCGACCGGCAACGCCTGGCCCGCAACGGCGTCCGGCCGCTGCCCACCGAGGACGGCCTGGCCCTGTTCGACGCCGCCGTCGCCTCGACCGAGCCCGTGGTGACCGCAGCCGTGCTGGACCACGCGGCGCTGCGCGAGCAGGGCGAGCACCTGCCCGCCGTGCTGCGCGGCGTGGTCACCGCCGCGCCGACCCGCCGCGCCGCCGCCGAGGACGCGACCGCCGGGACGGGGTCGGCGTGGGCGGACCGCCTGGCCGGCCTCGGCGCGGTCGAGCGGGAGACGGCCGTGCAGGACCTCGTGCGCGCCACCGTCGCCCAGGTGCTCGGCCACGCCGACGACGCCGGGGTGGACATGTCCGCCGCGTTCAAGGAGCTCGGCTTCGACTCGCTGACCGCGGTCGAGCTGCGCAACACCCTGACCGGCGCCACCGGGCTGCGCCTGCCCAGCACGCTGGTCTTCGACTACCCGTCGCCCGCCGGCGTCGCGGACCACCTGGCCCGCCAGGTGTCGCCGCGCACCGAGGCCGCCGAGCAGACCACCGCCACCGTCTCCACCGACGACGACCTGATCGCGGTGGTGGGCATGGCGTGCCGCTACCCGGGCGGGGTGCGCTCGCCGGAGGACCTGTGGGCGCTGGTGCGCGACGAGGTGGACGCGGTCGGCGAGTTCCCGACCGACCGCGGCTGGGACATCGCGGGCCTGTACGACCCGGACCCCGACCGCGCGGGCAAGACCTACACCCGCAACGGCGGCTTCCTGCACGACGCCTACGACTTCGAGCCGGAGTTCTTCGGCATGTCGCCGCGCGAGGCGCTGGCCACCGACCCGCAGCAGCGGTTGCTACTTGAGGTCGCGTGGGAGGCGTTCGAGCGGGCCGGCATCGACCCGAAGTCGTTGCGCGGCAGCAACGCCGGCGTGTTCGCCGGGGTGATGTACACCGACTACACCGAGCAGTCCGGCCAGTTGCCCGCCGAGTTGGAGGGCTACCTGGCCAGCGGCACCGCGGGCAGCGTGGCGTCGGGTCGCGTGGCTTACACGTTCGGGCTGGAGGGTCCGGCGCTGACCATCGACACAGCGTGCTCGTCGTCGCTGGTCGCCGTGCACCTGGCCGCGCAGGCGCTGCGGTCCGGTGAGACCGACCTGGCGCTGGCCGGCGGTGTGACCGTCATGTCGACGCCCAACCCGTTCATCGAGTTCTCGCGGCAGCGCGGGTTGTCGCCGGACGGCCGCTGCAAGGCGTTCTCGGCCGATGCGGACGGCACGGGTTGGTCCGAGGGTGTTGGCCTGCTGGTGCTGGAGCGTCTCTCCGACGCTCGGCGCAATGGGCACCCGGTTCTGGCGGTGGTTCGCGGTAGTGCGGTGAACCAGGACGGTGCCTCGAACGGCCTGACCGCCCCCAACGGTCCGTCGCAGGAGCGCGTGATCCGCCAAGCCTTGGCGAAGGCGGGTCTGGCTCCGTCCGATGTGGACGTTGTGGAAGCGCACGGCACGGGTACGGCGTTGGGTGACCCGATCGAGGCGCAGGCGTTGCTGGCGACCTACGGTCAGGACCGTGAGCGGCCTTTGTGGTTGGGCAGCTTGAAGTCCAACATCGGCCACACGCAGGCGGCGGCGGGCGTGGCGGGCATCATCAAGACCGTCGAGGCCATGCGGCACGGGGTCATGCCGAAGACCCTCCACGTCACCGAGCCGTCGTTGCACGTCTACTGGGACGCGGGCGCGGTGTCGCTGCTGACCGAGGCCACGCCGTGGCCCGAGGTCGGTCGCCCGCGCCGGGCGGGGGTGTCGTCGTTCGGCATCAGCGGCACCAACGCGCACGTCATCATCGAGCAGGCGCCGGACCAGCCCGCGGCGGAAGCGCCGGCGGTGCGGCCGGTCGTGCCGTGGCTGCTGTCGGCGAAGACGCCGGCGGGCCTCAAGGCGCAGGCCGACTCGCTCACCGCGTTCCTGGCCGACCGCCCGGACATCGCGCCGGCCGACGTCGCCTTCACCCTGCTCACCCGGCGGACCACGCTGGAGCGGCACGCGGTGCTGGTCGGCGCGGACCCGGCGGACTTCACGGCGCGGCTGGCCGCGGTCGACCCGGTGCACGCCGGCCGCACGACCGCCGGCGGCAGGCTCGCGTTCCTGTTCACCGGGCAGGGCGCGCAGCGGGTCGGCATGGGGTTGGCGCTGGCCGACGCGTTCCCGGCCTACGCCGAGGCGTTCGAGGCGGTGTGCCGGCAGCTGGACCCGATGCTGGACCGGCCGTTGCGCGACGTGATCGCCGACGGCGTCGACCTGGACGAAACTGGATACACCCAGCCCGCGTTGTTCGCGGTCGAAGTGGCCTTGTTCCGGCTGCTGGAGTCGTGGGGCGTCCGCCCGGACTTCATCGCCGGGCACTCGATCGGCGAACTGGCGGCGGCCCACGTGGCCGGGGTGTTCTCGCTGGAGGACGCGGCACGGCTGGTCGCCGCACGCGGCCGGTTGATGCAGGCGCTGCCGCGCACCGGGGCCATGATCGCCGTGGAGGCCACCGAGGAGGAAGTCCGCGCCGAACTGGAGCCGTTCGCGGGCCTGGTGGACATCGCCGCGGTCAACGGGCCGCGCGCGGTGGTGCTCTCCGGCGACGAGAAGGCCACCGTGCTGGCGGCCGAGCAATGGGAGAACCGGGGGCGGCGCATCCGCCGGCTCTCCGTCAGCCACGCGTTCCACTCCCCGGCGATGGAGCCGATGCTCGGCGAGTTCGCCGACCTCGCCGCCACCGTCGACTTCCACGCGCCCCGCATCCCGATCGTCTCCACGGCCACCGGAGCGCTCGCCGAGGACTTCACCACGCCCGGCTACTGGGTGCGGCAGGTGCGCGGCACGGTCCGGTTCGCCCAGGCGGTCGGCACGCTCGCGGCCCAGGGCGTGACCACGTTCCTGGAGGTCGGCCCGGACGGCGTGCTCACCGCGATGACGGAGTCCGTGCTGGCCGGGCTGCCCGACCAGCGCGACCGCACGGCGACGGCGTCGGTGCGGCGCGACCGGTCCGAGCCGGAGACCCTGGTGGGCGGCCTGGCCGCCCTGCACGCCAAGGGTGTCGCGGTGGACTGGGCGGCGTTCTTCGCCGGCACCGGCGCACGGGCCGTCGACCTGCCGACCTACCCGTTCCAGCGGCAGCGGTACGCGCTGGTGGTGGACAGCTCGACCACCACCCGGTCGTCCGCGTGGCAGCCGGTGGCGGTGCCCGAGGCGTCCTCGGACGCGCGGGTCGCGGTGCTGGACGTGGGCCACGGCGTGGCCGACCTGCCCGGCGCGGAGGTGTTCGACCGGGTGGAGGCGCTGGCGGACGGCGAGTTCGACGTCGTCCTGCTGCCGCTGGCCGTGCACGTCACCCCCGAGGCAGGGGAAGCCGAGAACCGCTACGACCGCACCCGCGAGACGCTGGACCTGATCCGCGACTGGGCGCAGGGCACGACGAAACTGGTCGTGACGACCACCTCGGTGGCCCCCGCACTGCCGTCCGACACGGCGAGCGACGGCGCGCGGCTCGCGTGGACCCTCCTCCAGGACGCCCACGCGCAGAACCCCGACCGGGTCGTGCTGGTCGACTTCGACACCGAGCGGGCCGACGTCGGGATCGCCGCCGCCGTGGCCGCCGCGGGCGTCCGGCTGGCCGCCGTGCGCGACGGCGCGGTCCTGGCGACACCCCGTCAGGACGTGCCGGCCGAGCCCGAGCCCGAGCGTTCGGCGCTGCGCGCGGAGCTGGCGGCGGTCCCGGAGGCGGGGCGGCGGCCGGCGGTGCTGGCCGCGGTGCGCGCCGAGGTGGCCGCCGTGCTGCAACGCCCGGACGCGGCCGGCATCGAGGAGGACCGCGCGTTCCAGTCCCTCGGGTTCGACTCGCTGACCGCGGTCGACCTGCGCAACCGGCTCGGCGCGGCGGTGGGGGAGCAGCTGTCGGCGACGGTGGTGTTCGACCACCCGACCCTCGGGGCGCTCACCGACCACCTGCTGGGCCTCCTGGTCGCCTCCGCCGAGGCGCCCCTGCACGCCGAACTGGACCGGTTGGAGGCGCTGCTGGCCGCGACGCCGCGCGACGGCGACGCCGACGAGGTTGCCGACCGGTTGCGCACGATGCTCGCCCGCTGGACCGAGGCCTCCGGGCCGTCCGCCGCGCCGGCCGCCGAGGAGCTGCTCACGGAGGCGTCCGCGGACGACCTGTTCGCCTTCATCGACAACGAGCTCGGCCGCAGCGCGGACTGACCCCGACCGGCCCGAGTCGCCCGAGGAGGGTGCGAACCCCATGTCCCAGGAACAGAAGCTGGTCGACTACCTGAAACGGGTCACCGTCGACCTGCACAAGGCACGACAGCGGCTCGCGGAGCTGGAGTCCGGCCGCGACGAGCCGATCGCCATCGTCTCGATGGCCTGCCGCCTGCCCGGCGGGGTGTCCTCGCCGGAGGACCTGTGGCGGCTGGTGTCCGGCGGGCACGACGCCATCACGCCGTTCCCCGACGACCGCGGCTGGGACGTCGACGGCATCTACGACCCCGAACCGGGGCAGCCCGGCAAGTCCTACTCGAAGCAGAGCGGATTCATCGCCGACGCGACCCGGTTCGACGCGGAGTTCTTCGGCATCAGCCCGCGCGAGGCCACCGCGATGGACCCGCAGCAGCGGGTCCTGATGGAGGTCGCGTGGGAGGCGCTGGAACGCGCCCACATCGACCCGGCGGGCCTGAAGGGCAGCAAGACCGGCGTGTTCGCCGGGGTCGTGGCGCAGAGCTACCTGGGCCTGTGGGGCCCGCAGGAGCTGGAGGGCTACCTGACCACGGGCGGCCTGACCAGCGTCGCCTCCGGGCGGGTGGCCTACGCGCTCGGCCTCGAAGGCCCCGCGGTGAGCGTGGACACGGCGTGCTCGTCGTCGCTGGTCGCGCTGCACCTGGCGATGCAGTCGCTGCGGCGCGGAGAGTCCACGCTGGCGCTGGTCGGCGGCACCACGGTGTACGGCACGCCGGCGGCGTTCGTGGACTTCTCCCGCCAGCGCGGCCTCGCCGCCGACGGCCGGTGCAAGTCGTTCGCGGCGGCGGCGGACGGGACCACGTGGTCCGAGGGCGTCGGCGTGGTGGTGCTGGAGAAGCTGTCCGACGCGATCGAGAACGGTCACCAGGTGCTCGCGGTGGTGCGCGGGTCGGCGATCAACGCCGACGGCGCGTCCAACGGGCTGACCGCGCCCAACGGGCCGTCCCAGCAGCGGGTGATCCGGGCCGCGCTGGCCAACGCCCGGCTCGCCGCCGGCGACGTCGACCTGATCGAGGCGCACGGCACCGGCACCCGGCTCGGCGACCCGATCGAGGCGCAGGCCCTGCTGGCCACCTACGGGCAGAACCGGCCCGCCGACCGGCCCGCGTGGCTGGGGTCGCTGAAGTCCAACATCGGGCACACCGTGGCCGCCGCCGGCATCGCCGGGGTGATGAAGGCGGTGCTGGCCATCCGGCACGGCGTCATGCCCCGGACGCTGCACGTGGACCGGCCCACGCCCGCGGTCGACTGGTCGGCGGGCGCGGTCTCGCTGCTGGCCGAGGAGCGGCCGTGGCCGGAGACCGGTCAGCCGCGCCGCGCGGCGGTGTCCGCGTTCGGCGTCAGCGGCACCAACGCGCACGTGATCCTCGAACAGGCCCCTGAGATCGCCGTGGAGGCCGCCGAGGAGGTGCCGCCGTCGTTGCCGGTGGCGTCGCCGGTCACGTTGTCGGGGCGGTCGCCGCAGGCGCTGCGGGCCCAGGCGTCCAGGCTGCTGGAGTGGCTGGCGGAGCACCCCTCGGCCGACCCGGCGTCGGTCGCCCGGTCGGCGGCGCTGACCCGGTCGGCGCTGTCGCACCGCGCGGTCGTGCTCGGCGACCTGGCCGAGGGCCTGCGCGCGGTGGCCGACGACGTGTCCCACCCCTCGGTGCTGCACGGGTCGCCGGTGGGCGGGAAGACGGCGTTCCTGTTCACCGGCCAGGGCGCGCAGCGGCTCGGCATGGGGCAGCGGGCCTTGGTGTTCCCGGCCTTCGCCAACGCGCTGGCCGAGGTGGAGGAGCACCTGCGCCCGCACCTGGACGTGCCGATCCGGGACGTGGTCTCCGGCTCGGACCCCGAGCTGCTGCGGCGCACCGGGTACGCGCAGCCGGCGCTGTTCGCGGTCGAGGTGGCGTTGTTCCGGCTGCTGGAGTCGTGGGGCGTGCGCCCGGACTTCCTGGCCGGCCACTCGATCGGCGAGATCGCCGCCGCGCACGTGTCCGGCGTGCTGTCCCTGGCCGACGCCGCCGCCCTGGTCGGCGCGCGGGCGCGGTTGATGCAGGCCCTGCCCGAGGGCGGCGCGATGGTGGCCGTCGAGGCGACGGAGGACGAGGTCCGGCCGCTGCTGGTGCCCGAAGTGGGTGTCGCGGCGGTCAACGGGCCGTCGTCGGTGGTGCTGTCCGGCGCGACCGAGGAGGTCGAGCGGATCGCGGCCGAGTTGGCGGGGCGTGGGCGCAAGACCAAGCGGCTGTCGGTGAGCCACGCGTTCCACTCGCCGTTGATGGCGCCGATGACGGCGGAGTTCGCGCGGGTGGCGAAGTCGCTGGAGTACCACGAGCCGACCATCCCGATCGTGTCCACGGTGACCGGCGCGCTGGCCGGCGCCGAGTTGCGGGACCCGGAGTACTGGGTCTCGCACGTCTCGCGGACGGTCCGGTTCGCCGACGCCGTCTTGGCGTTGCGCGACCTGGACGTGACGACTTACGTGGAACTGGGTCCGGACGCGGTGCTCAGCGGGCTGGTCGGGACGATCCTCGACCCCTCGGCGGCCGTGCCGCTGATGCGCGGCGACCGGGACGAGGCCGACACCGTCGTCGCCGCCGTGAGCCGCCTGCACACCCGCGGTGTCGCGGTGGACTGGGCGCGGTTCCTAGGCGGGGCCGCGCCGCTGGTGGACCTGCCGACGTACGCGTTCCAGCGGGAGCGGTTCTGGTTGACCCACGGCGGGACGGCGGCGGACCTGTCCACCGCCGGGCTGACGCCGGTGGAGCACCCGCTGGTCGGTGCCGCGATCGGCGTCGCCGGCTCGGACGGGGTGCTGCTGACCAGCCGCGTGTCGGTGCGCGAGCACCCGTGGCTGGCCGGGCACGTCGTCGACGGCGTGGCGGAGCTGCCCGCGGCGGTGCTGGTCGAGCTGGCCGTGCGGGCGGCCGACGAGGTCGGCTGCACGAAGCTGGACTCGTTGACCGCGCTCGCGCCGGTGCTGTGGCGGGCCGAGGGCGCGGTGGTGGTCCAGCTGACGCTGGGCGCGGCCGACGCGCGCGGCACGCGGGCGCTGGAGGTGCACACCCGGTCCGACGACTCCGGCGCACCGTGGGAGTTGGTGGCACGCGGTGCGGTGAGCGGCGAGCGGTGGCACCCGGCCGTCGAGGTCGACGGGCCGGAGGTCACGGTCGCGCTCGACCCGGAGGTGTCCAACGCCGGCTACGGCCTGCACCCGATGCTGCTGGACTCGGTGGTGCGCGAGGCGTCCGGCGGGCTCGTAGCGGCGGAGTGGAAGGGTTTCCGGCTGCACGCGGTCGGCGCGACGACGGTCGTGGCGCGGTACCAGCGGGTCGGTGACGTGTTGACGCTGAGGTTGGCCGACCTGGCCGGGAACGTCGTGGCGACCGCGGACGAAGTGGTGTTGCGGACGCCTGAAAGGGGCGCGTTCGACCGTTCGGCGGGCACGTTGTTCGACGTGGTGTGGGAGCGCGTGGACCTCCCCGCGCCGCCGCCGACGTCCCTGACGGTCCTCGACATCGGGCGCGGCGTGCCCGAACTCGCCGACGTGCCAAGGGTGTCGCACTTGTCGGAGGTCGCCGGCGCGGACGCGATCGTGGTGCCGTTCCTGACCGCCGCCACCGACGACGAGGTGGTGGACCGGGTCTTCGCCGACACGGCGGCGGCGCTGGAGGTCGTGCAGCGGTGGCTGGACGACCCGGGCCTGGCCGGCACCCGCCTGGTCGTGCTGACCTCGGGCGCCACCCCGGCCCACGGCCGCACCGCGCCGCACGCCTCGGCGGTGTGGGGCCTGCTGCGGTCGGCCCAGTCGGAGAACCCCGACCGGATCACCCTGGTCGACCTCGATCCCGCCCACCCCGACCCGTCCGGCCTGGCCGCCGCGCTGGCCTCCGGCGAGCCCCAGGTGGCCCTGGGCCTGGACACCCGCGTGCCGCGCCTGGCCCGCGTCGCCAAGCCCGTCCCGCCGCGCGGGTCCCTGCGCGACGACCCGGCGGACCTCGACGGCACGGTGCTGATCACCGGCGGCACGGGCACGCTCGGCGCGCTGTTCGCCCGCCACCTGGCCGAGCAGGGCGTGCGGCGGCTCCTGCTGGTCAGCCGTCGCGGCCCGGCCGCGCCCGGCGCGCAGGAACTCCAGCAGGAACTGACGGCCCTGGGCGCGCATGTGGACGTGGTCGCCGGCGACGTCACCAACGAGTCCGAACTGGCCGGCGTCCTGGCCCAGGCCGCCGCTCCGGTGTCGATGGTCCTGCACACCGCGGGCGTCCTGGATGACACCGCGTTCCCCAGCCTCACCCCGGACCGGCTGGCGGCGGTCCTGCGGCCGAAGGTCACCACGGCGTGGCACCTGCACCGCCTGGTCCCCGAGGCCCACCACGTGCACTTCTCGTCCATCGCGGCCACGATCGGCGGCCCCGGCCAGGCGAACTACTCGGCCGCCAACACCTTCCTCGACGCCGTAGCGCACTTCCGCGTCGCCAACGGCCACCCGTCCACGTCGATCGCGTGGGGCCTGTGGTCGATGCCGACGGGCATGGGCAGCGGTCTGTCCGATGTGGACTTGGCCCGCATCGCCCGCAGCGGCTTCAAGGCGATCACCGCCGCCGACGGCCCGGACTTGCTGGACGCCGCTCTGGCAACCGGCCTGCCTGCGGTAGTAGCGACCCCTCTCGACATCGCCGCGATCCGCGCCTCGGGTCGAGTGCCCACTTTGTTCGCCGACCTAGTCCGCACCCCGGTGCGACGCACGGCGGCCACCACCGAAACCCCCACCGTGCCCCCGGCCGAGCAGTTGGCCGAACTCGACCCGGCACAACGCTACGCACTGCTGCTGGACCGCGTAGGCGCCGAGGTCGCAGCAGTGCTGGGCACGACCTCCGCGCCCGAACCGACCAGACCGTTCACTGACCTGGGCTTCGACTCCCTGACATCGGTGGAACTCCGCAACCGCCTCACCACCGCGATCGGCACACCCCTACCGGCCACCCTGGTCTTCGA
The DNA here is from genome assembly GCF_037401995.1 of Saccharothrix sp. CCNWYY140. NCBI lineage: Bacteria > Bacillati > Actinomycetota > Actinomycetes > Pseudonocardiales > Pseudonocardiaceae > Saccharothrix > Saccharothrix sp. CCNWYY140. Next base: position 1,399 of record NZ_JBBEGC010000135.1, on the reverse strand, counting down.
CCACCCCACACCCCACGCGGTGGCCGAACACCTCAGCGCTCTGCTGGCGAGGTCGGAAGACCCACCGACCCGTACCGCAGAGGTCGACTTCGCCGCCGAAGTCCGCCTGGCCGAGGACATCCAGCCGGCGGCCGAGGTGGTCACCCACGTCACCGCTCCGGACGAGGTCCTGCTGACCGGCGCAACCGGCTTCCTGGGCGCGTTCCTGCTCAGGGATGTCCTGCGCACCACGACGGCCCGCGTGCACTGCGTGGTCCGCGCGGCAGACCCGGTGGCCGGCCTGGCCAGGATCACGGAGAACCTGCGCTGGTACAGGCTGGATGGCGAGGTGGACCTGTCCCGCATCGTCGTGCACCCCGGTGATCTCGCCCTGCCGCGCCTGGGCTTGGCGGAGGAGGTGTACGACGAGCTGTCCCGGGTGGTGGACGTGGTGTTCCACGCCGGTGCCACCGTGAACTGGCTCCACCCGTACACCGCGCTCAAGGCGGCAAACGTCCAGGGAACCGAGGACGTACTCCGCCTGGCTGCTGCTCACCGGACCGTGCCGGTGCACTTCGTGTCCTCCACAGGCGTGTTCGACCAGCCCGTGACCCCTGGCGTGCCGCTGAGGGTCGACGACATCCCCGGCCCGCCGGAACTGCTGTCCAACGGTTACCGGCAGACCAAGTGGGTGGCGGAGAAGATCATCGACCTGGCGCGGGACCGAGGATTGCCTGTTTCGGTGTACCGGATCGACGTGGTGTCGGGCGACCAGGTCAACGGAGCCTGCCAGACCAAGGACTTCCTGTGGCTCAGCCTCAAGGGAATCCTGCAAAGCGGCGCAGTGCCGGAGGCCTTGGCAGGCCTGTTCCACCTGGTCCCAGTCGACTACGCCAGCGCCACCGTCACCTATCTGGCGACAAGGCCGGAGGCAGCAAGCCGAACCTTCCACCTGTCCAACCCGGCCCCGATCCGGTATCGGGAGATGATCGAGCACCTGCGCGGGTCGGGGTACGCCTTGCCGGAACTGGACTGGCCGGAGTGGACCGCCAGGGTCCGAGCCGATCGGGACAACGCTCTACAGCCGCTGTTGGACGCGTTCGAGGCGATCGCGGCGGCAGGGGAGGGTGCCTACCCTGACTTCGACGTCTCGGAGACCGAGGCGGCGTTGCAGGACAGCAACATCCACTGCCCGCCGCTGGACGCGGATTTGTTCGCCAAGTACGTCGACTTCTTCGCCGAAGCCAACTACTTCCCCCGAGCAGACGCCAACCGCTGACAAAGCAATGCGGTACCGCCCCCAGATGTGGGGGCGGTACCGCATTTCCGCGCGCAGCGCGGTGGTTCGCGCGCGGAGCGCGCGGTAGGTGTTACCTACAAGTGGAGGGCCTCGGTTCCCCCACCGTATGGCCTGCCCGAA
>NZ_JBBEGC010000134.1:0-19405 GCF_037401995.1 Saccharothrix sp. CCNWYY140 | reverse complement strand
CCTTCGGGCAGGCCATACGGGGATGACACAAGCAAGAAGCCCAACCAGGGGGGTGCCGCGCGGCAGCCAAGCGAAAAGCATCGGCGGCGGTCATGCGGAACGCGGTAGGTCATGGCCGGTCGAGTGCGGTGGGCGGTTGGGCATGCCGGAGTCACTGGGCGTGCTGGGCGTGGGCGGTGGGGCGTGCAGGCGCGGGTGGGGCGTGGAGGCGTGCGGAGGGCGTGAGGCCTGCTCATAGCGAAGGACCCCCGGTGCGGGAGGCGCCGGGGGTCCTTCAGGTGTTGCTTGCGGTCAGAGCACCGTTGTGGTGCCGCCGGCCGCTGCGATCTTCTCGACTGCCGTGCCCGAGAACTTGTTGGCCACGACGTCGAGCTTGACGCCGTTCAGGTCGCCCTCGCCGAGGACCTTGACCAGTTCGTTCTTGCGCACCAGGCCCGCGTGGATCAGGGCGTCCACGTCGACGCGGCCACCGTCCGGGAACACCCGGGCCAGGTCGCCGACGTTCACGACCTGGTACTCGGTGCGGAACGGGTTCTTGAAGCCCTTCAGCTTCGGCAGGCGCATGTGCAGCGGCATCTGGCCACCTTCGAAGCGCGGGGAGACGTTCTTCCGCGCGCCGGTGCCCTTCGTGCCGCGACCGGCCGTCTTGCCCTTGGAGCCCTCACCGCGACCGACACGGGTCTTCGCGGTCTTGGCGCCGGGGGCCGGACGCAGGTCATGGATCTTGATGGTCACGACTGGACCTCCTCGACGACCACCAGGTGGCGCACGGCGTGGATGAGCCCGCGCACCTGCGGCGTGTCCTCGCGGACCACCGACTGGCGGATCTTGCGCAACCCCAGGGTCCGGAGGGACTCACGGTGGTTGTGCTTGGTACCGATGCTGCTCTTCACCTGGGTGACCTTGAGCTGAGCCATGATCACACCGCCCCTGCGCGAGCGCGGAGCATACCGGCGGGAGCGACGTCCTCCAGGGGCAGACCGCGACGGGCAGCCACCTCCTCGGGACGCTGGAGACCCTTCAGGGCCTCCACCGTGGCGTGCACGATGTTGATGGCGTTGTCCGAGCCCAGCGACTTGCTCAGCACGTCGTGGACACCGGCGCACTCCAGCACCGCGCGGACCGCGCCACCGGCGATGACGCCGGTACCGGCCGAGGCCGGGCGCAGCAGCACGACGCCGGCCGCCTTCTCACCCTGCACCGGGTGGGGGATCGTGCCCGCGATGCGGGGGACGCGGAAGAAGTTCTTCTTCGCCTCCTCGACACCCTTGGCGATGGCGGCCGGAACTTCCTTGGCCTTGCCGTAGCCGACACCGACCATGCCGTCGCCGTCGCCGACCACGACCAGAGCGGTGAAGCTGAAGCGACGGCCACCCTTCACGACCTTGGAGACGCGGTTGATCGCAACCACGCGCTCCAGGTGCGGGGTCTTCTCCTGGGCCGCGCCGCCGCGACCGCCGTCACGACGGTCGCGACGCTCTCCGCGCTCGCCCCCGCCGCCTTCGCGACGCGTGCGTCCTGGCATCAGGCGTCCCTCTCAATTCCGAAGATGTGCATTGTCAGAACTCCAGCCCCGCCTCGCGGGCGGCGTCGGCCAGAGCTGCGATCCGGCCGTGGTAGGCGTTGCCGCCACGGTCGAACACGACCTTGGTGATCCCGGCGTCCTTGGCGCGGGCCGCGGCCAGCTGACCGACCTTGGCGGCCTTGGCCTTCTTGTCGCCCTCCACCGCGCGGACGTCCGCCTCCACGGAGGAGGCAGCCGCCAGGGTGTGGCCGGCGAGGTCGTCGATGATCTGCACGGTGATGTGCTTCGACGACCGGTGCACGACCAGGCGCGGGCGCTCTGCCGTGCCGCTGACCTTCTTGCGGAGGCGGAAGTGACGGCGCGTCTTGGCGATGCGGCGGGTGGTCGAGATGTCCTTGCCGACCGGCTTGCGCTTCGTTGCAGTCTCGCTCATGTCACTTACCCGTCTTTCCGACCTTGCGGCGGATCTTCTCGCCCGCGTACCGCACGCCCTTGCCCTTGTACGGGTCGGGCTTGCGCAGCTTGCGGATGTTGGCGGCGACCTCGCCGACCAGCTGCTTGTCGATGCCGGCCACGGAGAAGCGGGTCGGGGTCTCCACCGCGAAGGTGATGCCCTCGGGGGCCTCGACCTTCACCGGGTGGCTGTAACCGAGCGCGAACTCCAGGTCGGAACCCTTGAGCGCGACGCGGTAACCGACCCCGTGGATCTCCATCTTCTTCTCGTAGCCCTGCGTCACCCCGACGACCATGTTCTGCACCAGGGTGCGAGAAAGGCCGTGGAGCGAGCGACTGCGACGCTCGTCGTTCGGGCGCTTCACCTCGAGGGTGCCGTCTTCGGCCTTCTCGATGATGATCGGCTCAGCGATCGTGAGCGACAGGGTGCCCTTGGGACCCTTGACGCTGACGTCCTGGCCGTCGATGTTCACGTCGACCCCAGAGGGGACGGTGATCGGCAGCTTTCCGATGCGCGACATTGGCTTGTCCCCCTTCCCTTACCAGACGTAGGCGAGGACTTCGCCGCCCACGCCCGACTTGTTGGCCTGACGGTCGGTCATGAGACCGCCGGAGGTCGAGATGATCGCGACGCCCAGACCGCCCAGGACCTTCGGCAGGTTCGTCGACTTCGCGTACACGCGCAGACCGGGCTTGGACACGCGGCGGAGGCCGGCGATGCTGCGCTCCCGGTTCGGGCCGTACTTCAGCTCGATGACGAGCTGCTTGGCGACATCGCCCTCTTCATCGCGGTAGCTCGCGATGTAGCCCTCGCGCTTGAGGATCTCGGCGATGTTGGCCTTGAGCTTGGAGTGCGGCATCACGACCTTGTCGTGGTAAGCCGAGTTCGCGTTCCGCAGACGCGTCAGCATGTCTGCGATCGGGTCGGTCATCGTCATGGTGACCTGGTCAACCTTTCTCGCTGCGGTTCCCCAGTCAGGGTCCGCGGCCGGGTGCGGGAGTCTCCTCCCGCACCCCAGCCGGGTCGTGAGCGGGCCTACAGCGAAGTGGGATTTTACGAAAACCTGCCGGTGGGCGGGTCTACCAGCTCGACTTGCTCACGCCGGGCAGCTCGCCCCGGTGGGCCATCTCGCGCAGGCAGATCCGGCACAGGCCGAACTTGCGGAACACCGAGTGCGGCCGGCCGCAGCGCTGGCACCGGGTGTACCCCCGCACCTTGAACTTCGGCTTCTTGGCCGCCTTGTTGATCAGAGCCTTCTTGGCCATCAGCTCAGTTCTCCTTGAACGGGAAGCCCAGGGCCTTCAGCAGCGCCCGGCCCTCCTCGTCGTTGGTGGCGGTGGTGACGACCGTGATGTCCATGCCGCGGGGGCGGTCGATGGCGTCCGGGTCGATCTCGTGGAACATCGACTGCTCGTTGAGGCCGAACGTGTAGTTCCCGTTGCCGTCGAACTGCTTGCCCGACAGACCGCGGAAGTCGCGGATACGGGGCAGGGCGATCGTCAGCAGCCGGTCCAGGAACTCCCACATGCGGTCGCCGCGCAGCGTCACGCGCGCACCGATCGGCATGCCCTCGCGCAGCTTGAACTGGGCGATGGACTTGCGCGCCTTGCGGACCTCGGGGCGCTGGCCGGTGATGATCGACAGGTCGCGCACGGCGCCCTCGATCAGCTTGCCGTCGCGGGCGGCGTCGCCGACACCCATGTTCACGACGACCTTCACCACGCCCGGGATCTGCATCACGTTGGCGTACTCGAACTGCTTGCGCAGCTCCGCGACGATCTCCTCGCGGTAGCGCGTCTTCAGCCGAGGGATGGTCTTCTCCACGGTCGTCATCAGATGTCCTTCCCGTTACGACGGGAAATGCGGACCCGCTTGCCCTCGTCGTTCGTCCGGTAGCCCACACGGGTCGGCTTGCCGTCCGAGTCGACCACCATCACGTTGGACACGTGGATGGGGGCCTCCTGGGTCACGATGCCGCCCGACTGCGCGCCGCGCTGGGTCTGCGTGATCCGGGTGTGCTTCTTGATGCGGTTGACGCCCTCGACCAGGACGCGGTTCTCGGCGGGGTAGGCCTGGATGACCTTGCCGCGAGCACCCTTGTCCTTGCCGGCGATAACGACGACGGTGTCGCCCTTCTTCACCTTCATCAGAGCACCTCCGGCGCCAACGAGATGATCTTCATGAACTTCTTGTCGCGCAGCTCTCGACCGACCGGGCCGAAGATGCGGGTGCCCCGCGGCTCGTTGTCGTTCTTGATGAGCACCGCGGCGTTCTCGTCGAACCGGATGTAAGAGCCGTCGGGACGGCGCTTCTCCTTGACGGTGCGGACGACGACCGCCTTGACGACGTCACCCTTCTTCACACCGGCGCCGGGGATGGCCTGCTTCACCGTCGCGACGATGATGTCCCCGATGCCCGCGTAGCGGCGGCCGGAGCCACCGAGAACACGGATGCAGAGGATCTCCTTCGCACCGGTGTTGTCGGCGACGCGCAGCCGCGACTCCTGCTGGATCACTTACCTTCTCCTGACCATTCCTGGCCCGCCAGATTGCCGACCTGACGGGCTCGGTCCGTGGTTTTACTTGGCCTTCTCGAGGATCTCGACGAGGCGCCAGCGCTTGGTGGCCGACAGCGGCCGGGTCTCCATGAGCAGCACGCGGTCGCCGACGCCGGCGCTGTTCTGCTCGTCGTGCGCCTTCACCTTGGTGGTGGAGCGCATGACCTTGGAGTAGCGGCGGTGCTTCTTGCGGTCCTCGACGGCGACCACGATCGTCTTGTCCATCTTGTCGGACACGACGTAGCCCTCGCGGACCTTGCGCTCGCCGCGCGTCTGAGTCTCAGTCACTTCGTTCTCGCTCATGCCGCACCCTCACCAGTGGAACCGTCGGGAGAGGCCGACAGGCCCAGCTCCCGCTCCCGCATCACGGTGTAGATCCGGGCGATCTCGTGCCGGACCGTGCGCAACCGGCGGTTGTTGTCCAGCTGCCCGGTGGCCATCTGGAAGCGGAGGTTGAACAGCTCCTCCTTCGCCTCCCGAAGGCGCAGCACGAGCTCTTCCTCGGTGAGCTCGCGAAGCTCGGAAGCGGTGGTACCCGCTGCCATCAGAACTCACCACCCTCACGCGTAACGATGCGGCACTTCATCGGGAGCTTGTGGATCGCGCGACGCAGCGCCTCGCGGGCCACCTGCTCGTTCGGGAAGCTCATCTCGAAGAGCACCCGACCGGGCTTGACGTTGGCGACCCACCACTCCGGGGAACCCTTGCCGGAACCCATGCGGGTCTCGGCGGGCTTCTTGGTCAGCGGGCGGTCCGGGAAGATGTTGATCCAGACCTTGCCACCACGGCGGATGTGCCGCGTGATGGCGATACGCGCCGACTCGATCTGGCGGTTGGTCACGTAAGCGGGCTCCAGAGCCTGGATGCCGTACTCGCCGAAGGTGACCCTCGTGCCGCCCTTGGCAGCACCGGACCGACCGGGGTGGTGCTGCTTGCGGTGCTTAACCCTGCGCGGGATGAGCACGACTCAGCCCTCCGTCTTCTCTTCGGTCGCGACCGGTGCGTCCGTGGCCTCGGCCGCGGCGCGTCCGGCTTCGGTGCTCGTCGCCGTGGTGCCGCTGGCGCCGGAACGACGGGCCCGGTTCGGGCGCTCGCCGCGGTCGCGGCGCGGGGCACGCTCGGCGGACGGCGCGGCGTCGCGCTCGCGCTTCGCGCTGAGGCCACCGACCACGTCACCCTTGTAGATCCACACCTTCACGCCGATCCGGCCGAACGTGGTGCGGGCCTCGAAGAAGCCGTAGTCGATGTCGGCGCGCAGCGTGTGCAGCGGCACCCGGCCGTCGCGGTAGTGCTCGGAGCGGGACATCTCGGCGCCGCCGAGACGGCCGCCGCACTGCACGCGGATGCCCTTCACCTGCGGCGAGCGCATGGCCGACTGGATGGCCTTGCGCATCGCGCGGCGGAACGCCACGCGGTTCGACAGCTGCTCGGCCACGCCCTGCGCGACGAGCTGCGCGTCCGCCTCGGAGTTCTTCACCTCGAGGATGTTGAGCTGCACCTGCTTCTTGGTGAGCTTCTCCAGCTCACCGCGGATGCGGTCGGCCTCGGCACCACGACGGCCGATGACGATGCCCGGCCGGGCGGTGTGGATGTCGACGCGGACCCGGTCGCGGGTGCGCTCGATCTCCACCTTGGAGATGCCGGCACGCTCCATGCCACGGCCGAGCAGCTTGCGGATCTTGACGTCCTCGGCCACGTACTCGGCGTACTGCTTGTCGGCGTACCAGCGGGACTTCCAGTCGGTGGTGATCCCCAGCCGGAAGCCGTGCGGGTTGATCTTCTGGCCCACTACCGGGTTCCCTTCGCGCTGGACTTCTTCGGACGCGACTCCACCTCGACGGTGATGTGGCTCGTCCGCTTGCGGATCCGGTACGCACGGCCCTGGGCGCGCGGGCGGAACCGCTTGAGGGTCGGACCCTCGTCCACGTAGACCTTGGACACCCACAGGGTGTCGGGGTCCAGGGACAGGTTGTTCTCGGCGTTGGCCACGGCGCTCGCGAGCACCTTGCGGACCGGCTCAGATGCCGCCTGCGGCGCGAACTGGAGCACGGCCAGGGCCTCGCTGGCGCTACGACCCCTGATGAGCTCGACGACGCGGCGCACCTTCATGGGCGTGTCGCGGACGTAGCGAGCCCGAGCCACGGCGCGCGGAAACTCCTGCGCCTCAGCTTCGTTACGGGCGTTCATCGCTGCTTCCCCTTGCTCTTCCTCTAGTTCGTCGCCTAGCGGCGGCGCGACTTCCGGTCGTCCTTGATGTGACCCTTGAACGTGCGGGTCGGCGCGAACTCGCCGAGCTTGTGCCCGACCATCGCCTCCGTCACGAACACCGGCACGTGCTTGCGGCCGTCGTGCACCGCGATCGTGTGGCCCAGCATGTCGGGGATGATCGTCGACCGGCGGGACCAGGTCTTGATGACGGTCTTCTTGCCCGACTCGTTGAGGACGTCCACCTTCTTGAGCAGGTGGTCGTCGACGAAGGGGCCCTTCTTAAGGCTGCGTGGCATCCTTCACTCCCTCCCTGCTCAGCGCTTCTTACCGGTGCGACGACGCCGGACGATGAGCTTGTCGCTTGGCTTGCGGCGGCGGGTGCGACCCTCGGGCTTGCCCGCGGGGTTGACCGGGTGGCGACCACCGGAGGTCTTGCCCTCACCACCACCGTGCGGGTGGTCGACCGGGTTCATGGCGACACCGCGCACCGTGGGCTTCTTGCCCTTCCAGCGCATGCGGCCGGCCTTGCCCCAGTTGATGTTCTGGTGCTCGGCGTTGCCGACCTCGCCGACCGTGGCGCGGCAGCGCACGTCCACGTTGCGGATCTCGCCCGAGGGCATCCGCAGCTGGGCGTACGGGCCGTCCTTGGCGACCAGCTGGACGCTGGCGCCGGCGGACCGGGCGATCTTCGCGCCGCCGCCGGGGCGGAGCTCGATCGCGTGCACGACCGTGCCGACCGGGATGTTGCGCAGCGGCAGGTTGTTGCCCGGCTTGATGTCGGCCTTGGGGCCGTTCTCGATCCGGTCACCCTGCTGGAGCTTCGCCGGCGCGATGATGTAGCGCTTCTCGCCGTCGGCGTAGTGCAGCAGCGCGATGCGCGCGGTGCGGTTGGGGTCGTACTCGATGTGCGCGACCTTGGCCGGCACGCCGTCCTTGTCGGTGCGGCGGAAGTCGATCAGGCGGTAGGCCCGCTTGTGGCCGCCACCCTTGTGCCGCGTCGTGATCTTGCCCGACGCGTTGCGGCCACCACGGCCGTGCAGCGGGCGGATCAGCGACTTCTCCGGCGTCGACCGAGTGATCTCGGCGAAGTCGGAGACGCTCGCACCGCGACGACCGGGGGTCGTCGGCTTGTACTTGCGAATGCCCATCTCTACGCAGTCCTCGTCGTCATCAGGCGGCCGGGCCGCCGAAGATCTCGATCGGCTTGCTCTCGGCGGACAGCGTCACGATCGCGCGCTTGGTGTCCTTGCGCTTGCCGAAGCCCGTCCGGGTGCGCTTGCGCTTGCCCTGGCGGTTGATCGTGTTGACGCTGACGACCTTGACGCCGAAGACCTTCTCCACGGCAATCTTGATCTGGGTCTTGTTCGCGCCGGGAGCCACCACGAAGGTGTACTTGTTCTCCTCCAGGAGCCCGTAGGACTTCTCGGAGATGACCGGCGCGAGCAGGATGTCCCTGTGGTCGGGGATCACTTCTCGTCCTCCACTTCGGACGAACCGGCGACCGCCTCGGCCGAGCCCTTGCCCTGCTGGGCCTTGCTCGCCAGGAACACGTCCAGAGCGTCCTTGGTGAACACCACGTCGTCGTTGACGAGCACGTCGTAGGTGTTCAGCTGGTCCGGGGCGATGATGTGCACGTGCGGCAGGTTCCGCAGGCTGACCCACGACACCTCTTCGGTGCGCAGCAGCACGGCCAGCACGCGACGGGCCTCGGTCACCGACTCCAGGACCTTGCGGGCGGTCTTGGTCGACGGCGTGTCGCCCTCGACGAAACCGCTGACCACGTGGACCTGGCCGGCGCGCGCCCGGTCGGAGAGGGCACCGCGCAGGGCGGCGGCCTTCATCTTCTTGGGGGTGCGCTGGGTGTAGTCGCGCGGCTGGGGACCGTGGACGGTGCCACCACCGGCGAACTGCGGCGCGCGGGTCGAGCCCTGGCGGGCGCGGCCGGTGCCCTTCTGCCGGTACGGCTTCTTGCCACCGCCGGACACCTCGCCGCGGGTCTTCGTGGCGTGCGTGCCCTGGCGCGCGGCGGCCTGCTGGGCCACGACGACCTGGTGCAGCAGGGCCACGTTGGCCTGCGCGTCGAAGACGTTCGCGGGCAGCTCGACGGAACCGTCGGTCTTGCCGTCCGGGGTGCGGATCTCAACGGAAGTCATGATCAGGCACCACCCTTCGCAGCGGTCTTGACGAACACGGTGCCGCCCTTGGGGCCGGGAACGGCGCCCTTGATGAGCAGGAGGCCGGCTTCCGCGTCGACCTTGTGCACCTTGAGGTTCTGGATGGTCACGCGCACGTGGCCCATGCGACCCGCCATGCGCAGGCCCTTGAACACGCGGCCGGGCGTGGCGCAGCCACCGATGGAGCCGGGCGAGCGGTGCTTGCGCTGCGTGCCGTGGCTCGCGCCCAGGCCGTGGAAGCCGTGCCGCTTCATGACACCCGCGGTGCCCTTGCCCTTGCTGGTGCCGACCACGTCGACCACCGCACCGGTCTCGAAGACCTCGGCGGTGATTTCCTGGCCGACCGTGTACTCGGACGCGTCCGTGGTGCGCAGCTCCGCCAGGTGCCGGCGGGGCGTGACGCCCGCCTTGGCGAAGTGGCCCGCAACGGGCTTGTTGACCTTGCGCGGGTCGATCGCGCCGAAGGCCAGCTGCACGGCCGAGTAGCCGTCGTTCTCCTGGGTCCGAACCTGGGTGACCACGTTCGGCTCGGCCTTGACGACGGTCACCGGGACAACCCGGTTGTTCTCGTCGAAGACCTGGGTCATGCCGAGCTTGGTGCCCAGGAGGCCCTTAACCTGCCTGTCAGACATTGGTCTCGTTACTCTCCGCCCCAAAAGGGATCAACGCTGCCGCGTCCACGCTTACTGGATGTTGACGTCGACGCTCGCCGGCAGGTCGATGCGCATGAGCGCGTCCACCGTCTTCGGCGTCGGGTCGAGGATGTCGATCAGACGCTTGTGCGTGCGCATCTCGAAGTGCTCGCGCGAGTCCTTGTACTTGTGCGGCGAGCGGATGACGCAGTAAACGTTCTTCTCAGTGGGCAGCGGCACAGGCCCGACGACCCGAGCGCCGGTGCGCGTCACGGTCTCGACGATCTTGCGCGCGGACGCGTCGATCGCCTCGTGGTCGTAGGCCTTGAGCCGGATGCGGATCTTCTGTCCCGCCATGATGGCTTGCCGTTCCTCTGCTTCTCGTACCGCTGCGGTGCGGGCACCACGAGGCCACTGGGACCTTCCGGCGCGCTCCGCCCCCTATTAAGGACTGACACCGAGCGGTGTCACGGTGCCCGGTCCACGCGGTCGGGCGTGTCGCGCCCTTGGCGATAGACCGGTCCCACTGATGAAACCTGTGGGATTGTCTTGCTCGCTAACCCCGCTCGCACGGGGGCGGCCGGTTCGAGTCGAACTCGGCCGCCCCGTGACGAGCAACCCGTCAATGGTCGCACACCGGGGTGCGCAGTCCAAATCGGGGGTCGGTTTTTAGAGCCAGGTCACTTGAGGATCTTGGTGACCGAGCCCGCGCCGACGGTGCGGCCACCCTCGCGGATGGCGAACCGCAGGCCCTCGTCCATGGCGATCGGCTGGATCAGCTTGACCGACATCGACGTGGTGTCGCCCGGCATGACCATCTCGGTGCCCTCGGGGAGGGTCACGACGCCGGTCACGTCGGTCGTCCGGAAGTAGAACTGCGGACGGTAGTTGTTGAAGAACGGCGTGTGGCGGCCACCCTCGTCCTTCGACAGGATGTAGACCTGCGCCTCGAACTCGGTGTGCGGGGTGGTGGTGCCCGGCTTCACGATGACCATGCCGCGCTCCACCTCCTCGCGCTTGATGCCGCGGAGCAGCAGGGCGGCGTTGTCGCCGGCCTGGCCCTCGTCGAGGAACTTCTTGAACATCTCGATCGAGGTGACAGTCGTCTTGCGCGACTGCTCCTTGATGCCGACGATCTCGACTTCCTCGTTGACCTTGATGATGCCGCGCTCGATGCGGCCGGTCACCACGGTGCCACGACCGGTGATGGTGAACACGTCCTCGACCGGCATCAGGAACGGCCGGTCGACCTCGCGCTCGGGCTCCGGGATGTTCTCGTCCACGGCGTCCATCAGGCCGAGGAGCTTCTCGCCCCACTCGGCGTCGCCCTCCAGCGCCTTGAGCGCGGAGACGCGGACCACCGGCAGGTCGTCACCCGGGAACTCGTACTCGGAGAGCAGCTCGCGGACCTCGAGCTCGACGAGCTCCAGGATCTCCTCGTCGTCCACCATGTCGGCCTTGTTCAGGGCCACCACGATGTAGGGCACACCGACCTGGCGGGCCAGGAGGACGTGCTCCTTGGTCTGCGGCATCGGGCCGTCGGTCGCCGCGACCACCAGGATGGCGCCGTCCATCTGCGCCGCACCGGTGATCATGTTCTTGATGTAGTCGGCGTGACCGGGGCAGTCGACGTGCGCGTAGTGGCGCTTGTCGGTCTGGTACTCGATGTGCGCGATCGAGATGGTGATGCCGCGCTGCTTCTCCTCCGGCGCCTTGTCGATCTGGTCGAACGGCGTGAAGGGGTTGAGGTCCGGGTACTTGTCGTGCAGGACCTTGGAGATCGCCGCGGTCAGCGTCGTCTTGCCGTGGTCGATGTGACCGATGGTGCCGATGTTGACGTGCGGCTTCGTCCGCTCGAACTTCGCCTTCGCCACTGGATTGTCCTCCTGGACTTCTGGTGCTGTACCCGGCGGGTGTGGTTCCACCCGCCGGGCGTCACGTCAAGGGTTGTGCGGACCCCAGGGACGAGAGACCCCGGAGAGCCCGCGTGGTGCTGCGGTGCTCCGGTTGGGGTTACTCGCCCGTCGCCTTCGCGATGATCTCCTTGGCCACGTTCGCGGGAACCTCGGCGTAGGAGTCAAAGGTCATCGAGTAGTTCGCACGACCCTGGGTCTTGGACCGCAGGTCGCCGACATACCCGAACATCTCCGACAGCGGGACCAGTGCCTTCACGACACGGGAGCCGCTGCGCTCCTCCATGGCCTGGATCTGGCCACGGCGGGAGTTCAAGTCGCCGATCACGTCGCCCATGTACTCCTCGGGCGTGGTGACCTCGACGGCCATCAGCGGTTCGAGCAGCGCGGGGCTCGCCTGACGGGCGGCTTCCTTGAGCGCCATCGAACCGGCGATCTTGAACGCCATCTCCGACGAGTCGACCTCGTGGTAGGCGCCGTCGAGCAGCGTCACCTTCACGCCGACCAGCGGGTAGCCCGCCAGCACGCCGTACTGCATGGCGTCCTGGGCGCCGGCGTCGACCGACGGGATGTACTCCCGCGGGATGCGACCACCGGTGACCGCGTTGACGAACTCGTAGAGAGCGCCGTCTTCCTGCTTCTCCAGCGGCTCCAGGTCGATGAGCACCTTGGCGAACTGGCCGGAGCCACCGGTCTGCTTCTTGTGGGTGTAGGAGTACTTCTCCACCTTGCGGCGGATGGTCTCCCGGTACGCCACCTGCGGCTTGCCGATGTTGGCCTCGACCTTGAACTCGCGGCGCATGCGGTCCACCAGGATGTCCAGGTGGAGCTCGCCCATGCCGGCGATGATGGTCTGGCCGGTCTCCTGGTCCAGGTTGACCCGGAAGGTCGGGTCCTCCTCGGCCAGCTTCTGGATCGCGGTGCCCAGCTTCTCCTGGTCGGCCTTCGTCTTGGGCTCGATCGCCACCTGGATGACCGGCTCGGGGAAGGTCATCGACTCCAGCACGATGGGGTGCTGCGGGTCGGACAAGGTCTCACCGGTGGTCGTGTCCTTCAGACCGATCACGGCGTAGATGTGGCCCGCGATGGCCTCGTCGACCGGGTTCTCCTTGTTGGCGTGCATCTGGAAGATCTTCCCGATGCGCTCCTTGCGGTCCTTGGTCGAGTTGATGACCTGGGTACCGGAGGCGACCCGACCCGAGTAGACCCGGATGTAGGTCAGCTTGCCGAAGAACGGGTGCACGGCGATCTTGAACGCCAGCGCGGAGAACGGCTCGGTGCTCTCGGCCTTGCGGAACTCGGGGGTCTCGCCGTCCTGGAGGGTGCCCTCGACCGGCGGCAGGTCCAGCGGCGACGGCAGGTAGTCGATCACCGCGTCGAGCATGGGCTGCACGCCCTTGTTCTTGAACGCGGAACCGCACAGCACCGGGTAGGCCGAGCCCTCGGCGACGATCTTGCGGATGCCCGCCTTGATCTGCTCGACGGACAGCTCCTCACCGCCCAGGTACAGTTCCATGAGGGCGTCGTCGGTCTCGGCCACGGCCTCGACCAGCGCCTCGCGGTACTCCTGCGCCTTGTCCAGGAGGTCCGCGGGGATCTCCTCGACGGTGTAGTCCTCGCCCTTCTGGACCTCGCCGCGCCAGGTCAGCGCGCGCATCTCCACCAGGTCGACGACACCGATGAAGTCGCTCTCCGCGCCGATCGGGATCTGGATCGGGAGCGGCTTCGCGCCCAGGCGCTCGGAGATCGTGCGCACGGTGAAGTAGAAGTCCGCGCCGAGCTTGTCCATCTTGTTGACGAAGCAGATGCGCGGGACGTCGTACTTGGTCGCCTGGCGCCAGACCTGCTCGGACTGGGGCTCGACGCCCTCCTTGCCGTCGAAGACGGCGACGGCGCCGTCGAGGACGCGGAGGTTGCGCTCCACCTCGACGGTGAAGTCGACGTGGCCGGGCGTGTCGATCAGGTTGATCTGGTGGTTCTTCCAGAAGCACGTCGTCGCGGCGGACGTGATGGTGATGCCGCGCTCCTGCTCCTGCTCCATCCAGTCCATCACGGCCGCGCCGTCGTGGACCTCGCCGATCTTGTAGCTGATCCCCGTGTAGAAGAGGATCCGCTCGGTCGTCGTGGTCTTGCCCGCGTCGATGTGGGCCATGATGCCGATGTTGCGGACCTTGCCCAGGTCGGTGAGCACATCCTGTGCCACGGGTATTTCCCCTGTCTTGAGCTCGCAGGCTCACTAGGGCTGGGTGCGCCCGGCCGGGTCTCGGGTCCCGGCCGGGCGGTGAGTCACCAGCGGTAGTGGGCGAAGGCCTTGTTCGACTCGGCCATCTTGTGGGTGTCCTCGCGGCGCTTGACGCTCGCGCCCAGGCCGTTGCTCGCGTCGAGCAGCTCGTTCATCAGGCGCTCGATCATGGTCTTCTCACGGCGCTGCCGGGAGAAGCTGATCAGCCAGCGCAGCGCCAGCGTGGTCGCGCGACCGGGCTTGACCTCGACCGGCACCTGGTAGGTGGCGCCACCGACGCGGCGGCTCTTGACCTCCAGGGCGGGCTTGACGTTGTCCAGCGCGCGCTTGAGCGTGACGACCGGGTCGGTGCCGGTCTTGTCGCGGGCGCCCTCGAGGGCGCCGTACACGATCCGCTCGGCCACGGAGCGCTTGCCGTCGACCAGCACCTTGTTGATGAGCTGGGTCACCAGCGGAGAGCTGTAGACCGGGTCGGAGATCAACGGCCGCTTCGGGGCCGGTCCCTTGCGGGGCATCAGCTCTTCTCCTTCTTCGCGCCGTAGCGGCTGCGAGCCTGCTTGCGGTTCTTCACGCCCTGCGTGTCCAGGGAGCCGCGGATGATCTTGTAGCGGACACCGGGGAGGTCCTTCACACGACCGCCGCGCACGAGCACCATCGAGTGCTCCTGGAGGTTGTGGCCCTCACCCGGGATGTACGCCGTGACCTCGATGCCGGAGGTCAGCTTCACACGGGCCACCTTGCGCAGCGCCGAGTTCGGCTTCTTGGGCGTGGTGGTGTAGACGCGGGTGCACACACCGCGCCGCTGCGGGCTGCCCTTGAGCGCCGCGGTCTTCTGCTTGGCGACCTTGTCCTGCCGGCCCTTGCGGACCAGCTGCTGGATCGTTGGCATAACGCCGGCTGCTTCTTCCGTTCGCGTGCTCGTCGCGCGGGGCGGCGAGCGCTGTTTACTTGGTCCCTCTCTGCACCCGAGGTCGGGCGTGTCGCGCCCCTGTGGCCGAAGCCCCCGGGGTGGAACACCGTGACCCAAGGTCCGCAGGCGACATCCCAGGACGCCCCTGCGTGTGGAGGTCACCGCGGCCGGCTTTCCAGCACGACTGGCGCGTAGGCACGCGGAGCGGCCCGACATGGGTCGGGCACGAGTACCAAAGATACCCCGCCCGCTTCCCACTGGTCAAAACGGGTGGGGTCACCGGTCCGGCGTGCCCGCGCAGCCTTCACGACCTGCGGTTTCCCCGTCCGGCGCGGGGCCTTCGCGCGGCGCGTCGACGGGCGGTCCCGCTCGGGGGACTTGTCCGGCGGGGCACTTGCAGTGTAGAGGGGCGCGGTGCAGACCGCTCTGGTAGCCGGCATGGCCGCGCTCGTGGACCCCTCCGACCCGCCCGTCGTGCTCGCCGTGCGGGGTGACGTGGTGGTCGTGCGGGTGGGGGACGTCGTGCTCAAGGCGCACGAGGCCGGCACCGACGCGGCGCTGCTCGGCGCGCGGTGCCGGTTGGCCGGCGACCCACGTTTGGGTGAACTTTTCCTGCCGCCGTTGCTGGGGCCGGTCGTCGTGCTCGACCGCCTGGTGACCGCGTGGCCGCTCGGGGTCCCGGTGCCCCAGGGCGAGCCCGACACGCTGCCCCTGGAAGAGGCCGGCCGGATGCTCGCCCGCCTGCACGACTTCACCACCGCCGACTTCGACGCGCTGCCGCCGGCCGGGGCGTGGGACCGGTTGGCGCGGGCGGTGGCCGTGCTGCCGGACGTGGCGGGGGCCGACGTGGTGCGGCGCGCGTTCGACACGGTCGAGCCGGCGCGGCCGGGCACGACGCTCATCCACGGCGACTGGCACCTGGGCCAGCTGGTCGGCCGCGACGGGTGGCGGTTGATCGACGTGGACGACCTCGGCGCGGGCGACCCGGCGTGGGACCTCGCCCGGCCGGCGGCGCTGTTCGCGGCCGGCGTGCTCGAACCGCGGGCGTGGTCGCGGCTCTTGGACGCCTACCTCGACGCCGGCGGCACGGGGATCGACCGGGCCGACCCGTGGGCGGCGCTGGAAGGGCCTGCGCGGGGCCTGGTGGTGCAGATGGCGGCGCGTGCCCTGGCAGCGGCGGAGCGTGACGGGAAGGCCTTGGACCCCGCGCAGACGGCGTTGCTGGACGCCTGCGCGCGCATCGCATCCCGACACGAACCCATGCCGCGCGGCTAATATCGCGCACAACGCACGAGAGCAGGAGGCTCACACGATGCAGTGCCCCAAGTGCCATGCGAACATGCGGACTTTCGACCGCATGGGCGTACACATCGAGCAGTGCGACGGCTGCCGCGGAGTCTTCCTCGACTACGGCGAGCTGGAGGCCATCACCCGCCTCGAGGCCCAGATGCAGGCCCCGCCGCCCCCGCCGCCCGCCGCTCCGGCCCCAGCGCAGGTCCACTACGTGCAGCCGGTCCAGCCGGTCCAGCCGGGCTGGGGCGCGCAGCCGCACTACGGCCACGGCTACGGCCACCGCAAGCACCACGGCCTGGCGGGTCTGTTCTTCTCCAGCTGAGGTAGCTCGCCGCCTCCGTTGCGACTACCGAATTTCTGGGCGATACTCAGTAGTGGGCTGAGGAGGTCGCCATGTCGGTCGCAACGGAGGCTGCGCAGATCCGGGATCTGTTCGACCAGATCGAGAGCATCGAAGAAGTTGCCTCGACCTTGTCGGAGGACGACGAGCGCAGGCACAAGCTCGACGGTGTGGTGGCTCGTGCGCTCCGAACGGCTCCACCAGTCCGACCGGTTGTCGCCGGTGAGCTGCTCGATCTCACCGAGAAGACCGTGAAAGCGTGGGCGCGCGAGGGTGTGCTGGCGATCCACAGCCAAGAGCCCCGGATGCTGCTCGACACGGTCCGACTCCACGAAGTGCTGCACGTCGTCGCCGAGCTGCGCCGCGCGGGCCGGACCCGCGGCCTGCTGGACGAGGTGCACCGCAGGTTGAGCGACCAGGCCCTGCTCGACCGCGACGACCTGGCCACGAGCCTGGCGCAGATGCACCGGGGTGAAGGACGCGTAGTCCGCAATCTTGATCAAGGTAGTTGAGACGCCGGTCGCGAGCCTCCAGGCCGCGGCCCTGCGCGGTCCCGCCCGCCAGGCCTACGACCGCTTCCTGGACGAACTGTCCCACCGCGGCTGCGCCGCCCTCGGGTACCGCGTCACCGGCCCCGAGCCCCTCCCCCGCCTGTGCGTGAAGCACCTGCGCGGCACCGACCGCGTGGTCGTGGCGTTCCCCGAGCCCGACACGGCGTGGGTCCTGCTGGTCGGCGCGCACGACGACGACCCGGGCCGCAACCTCTACGACGCCCTGTACGAGCTGGCCGGCGTCCGCCCCCGCCTCAACGAGCGCCGCACCAAGCCCCCGTGCTGCTCCGACGGCACTCCCCCGTCGGCCGACGCGGACCTGGTCGACGACCTGGTGGCCCGCGCCCGAGCCTTGGCCAAGTCCCGCCGACGGTAGAGGGTCCGTCACCTTCTCACCGGTTTGCCGGGCGAGCTGGTGCCGGTTGTCGAAATACTGCCCGCGTTCGCCAGCAGACCGACCCGGGAGCGGCCCACCCATGCAGGAGTTCGAGGACCTAGTCCGGCAGTTCGAGCGGTTCCAGGAAGGCGTGCGGGTGGTCGACGACCCCGGTGACCGCTACGCCGGGATGGGGCCGGAGATCGCGGCGCTGGAGGTGAGCGCGTCCTCGCCGGACCGCGGTGTCACCGTCGTCGCCGGGCCGAACGGCGCGGTGAAGGCGATCCGGTTCACCGAGCGCGCGATGGCGCTGGGTCCGGAGGCCCTGGGCGCGACCGCGTTGGGCGTCCTCCAGCAGGCCGTCGCCGCGGCGGCGCGGCAGCAGGCGGAGATCGTGCAGCGGTACGTGGGCGACGACCTGCCCGTGCTGGAGCAGGTCCTCCAGACCCAGGCCGAGGTCTTCGGCACGACCGTCGACCAGCTGCGGCCCGAACCCCGGCACGACGACCAAGAGCGCGACGACCCCGAGGACGGCGGCGAGCGCCCGGTGCTGCGGGGAGACCAGTGGTGAGCGGCTTCGAGGCGGACACCGCCAAGCTCGACGCGTGCGGCGAGAAGGTGGCCGGCATGGCGTCGCGGGTCGAGGAGATCCGGGCCAAGGCCGCCGGCGCGGTGGTGCCGGCCGTGTCGTGGGGCCTGATCGGGCAGCCGATCGCGTGGACGTTCTACCGGTCGATGATGGACGACTTCGCCGAGTTCATGGCGCAGCTCGCCGAGGGCGTGCAGGACGCGGGCAAGCACCTGTCCGACAGCGCCCACGCCTACCGGACCGCCGACCGGGCCGTCCAGGACGGGCTCGCCGCCGCTGCCCGCGGGTTGGAGGGCACGAAGTGAGCACCGGTGACGCCATGCTCGACGGGGGCCGCAACCTCGGTGCGGCCGGTCGGACCGTCGCGAACTCGTACAACGGCGAGAACTACGGCGACGCCGTGGTGTCCGGCCTGCCCGGCCCCATCACGTCCGGCATCAAGGTCGTCAAGGGACTCCAGGGCGACACCCACCCCGCCCAGCTCGCCCTCGACGCCACGAGCTTCATCTCGTCGTGCTCGGGCACCGCCGCGGCCATCGCGAGCAACCCGCTGAACTGGCTCATCGGCCAGGGCCTGGGCTTCCTGATGAACGTCTGCACCCCGCTCAAGCAGGCGATCGACCTCGTCTCCGGCAACCCCGACGCGCTCAAGGAGGCCGCGACCCGGTTCGGCGAGGTCGGCCAGGACGTCCTCACCCTCAACCAGGACATGATCACCGCCCTGAACACCGAACTCGCCGGCTGGCACGGCCCCGCGGCCGACGCGGCGCGCGAACGGCTCGGCCGGTTCGCGGGCGGAGTGGACGGGGTGGCCGGCAAGGCCGGGGACATCGCCCAGATGCTCCAGATCTGCTCGATGGTCATGCAGGTCGTCGAGGAGTTCATCAAGGGCCTGCTGACGGACCTGATCGAGTGGCTGATCGTCACGTGGGTGGCCGCGCTGGCGGCGGCCCCGGTGACGTTCGGCGGCTCGACGGCGGCGGCGAGCGGGGCCACGGCGGTCCAGGCGACCCAGAAGACCGCGCAGGGCGCGCAGAAGGTCAGCAAGCTGACGCAGTTGCTGAACAAGATCAAGGAGTTCATCGCCCGCATCCAGGCGTTCCTCAAGGGCGCGCCGGCGACGTTCATGGAGAAGACCGGACGGCAAGCGTTTGCCGAGGTCCAGCAGGCGGTGGCGCGGGACGAGGTCCGGGAGCTGGTGCTGGACAAGCTGGCCGAGTCGGCGAAGAAGCGGGCGCTGGGCGCGGTCGGCCTGGGCTACGACGGCGAGACCGGCCGCCCGAAGATCCCGACCACGAAGGTCGGCGACCGGGACCTGCCCGACATCGGCAAGGTCATCGGCAAGGTCAAGGGCTACTACGACGGCGGCAAACAGGCTGCCGACTACGGCAGCACCGGCTCCGACCGCAGCGACGAGAGCATCTCCGGCGACCTCGACCTCTAGGCCCGTCCGGCCACCGCCGAGCGGCAGTCCACCGAGCGCCGAGCGGGCAGTCCGACAAGCCGCCGAGCGGCAGTCCGCCAAGCCGCCGAGCGGGCAGTCCGCCGAGGGGGACACAACTCAACCTGGGCTTCTTGCTTGTGTCATCCCCGTATGGCCTGCCCGAAGGGCTACCACAGATTTCCCCGGGTGCAGCCAAA
>NZ_JBBEGC010000133.1:0-19473 GCF_037401995.1 Saccharothrix sp. CCNWYY140 | reverse complement strand
AAACTTTCGGCTGCAACCCCCGGAAAATGCGGTAGCCCTTCGGGCAGGCCATACGGGGATGACACAAGCAAGAAGCCAAAGTTGCGCTGTGTCCTCCTCGGCGGACTGCCCACTCGCCGGCTTCGCCGAAGAGCCCGCGCTGCGCGCGATGGGGCCTGTTAGAACTGGGGGACTCGCTTGGGGCGGTTGACGCGTACGGCGGCCGGGCGGAGTGCCGGCTGGGGTACTGGTTCTGGTGCCGGTTCGGCCTTCTCGGGTTCCTCGACTGCCTCGGGCTTGGGAGGTTGGAGACGGTCGTAGGTGCCGTTGGCGAAGGCGTGTAGGAGGTTCACCACGACGACCGCAGGGGCCACCACCGCGATCGCGCCCGGAAAAGTCGGCTCCAGCAACAGCGCCAGGATGATCGCCGTCAAGCCGTTCTGCTGCCCGAGGCTCAGCCGCATCCGGTCGCCGCGCCAGCGTTTTGGCAGGGTGAGGACCCAGGCCACTGCTCCCTGCGCGAAGAACGCCGCCGCGCCCAGCACCGCTCCGACCCCGGCCAGCACCCACGAGAACTCGAAGGCCAGGACCAACCCGACCGCGAAGGTCGCCGCGAACATGCCGACCTCGGCCAGGCCGTCCACCCACTTCCCGAGGTCCGGCCGGAAGAACAAGCCGATCAGGGCCAGGGCCAGCAGCAGGGAGAAGCTCACCGCCACGTACCCGATCACGACCACGACGACGGCCGACACGGCGTGCACGGCCAGCCTGGCCCCACGGCCCGTGATGGTCACGCCTCGGCGTCGTACCAAGAGCCACAGCAGGAACGCGCCACCGGCCAGTGCGAGGTTCAGGGCGAAGTTGACCGTGAAAGCGCCGAAACCGCCGACTGTGCCGCCCTGCAAGGCGAAAGACGTGATGTACACGGTCAGCAGGACGGTGATCGGGTCGTCGAAGGAGGCCCACGCGGACAGCAAAGCCTTCGCTGAATCGGACATCTTGGACTTCGTCCGCACTGCGGCCACCGACAGCGGGTCGATCTGGGCCACGGCTACCGCGAAGACCAGGTGTTCCGGCTGTCGGTACACCAGGAACATCACCGCGAAGATCAGGGCGACTTTCGCGAGAACACCCAGAGTGACCGCTACCACCACAGTGCGCAACTCGCGGCGGAATTCCTCGATCACGATGCCGCTGGTGCTCGCGTACAGGCCGAAGCCCAGCAACGCGGTGATGAAGAAGGAATATGCCGAGGATTCGTCTACTTCACGCAGTCCCAGCTGCCACGCGGCGATCCACCCCGCGCCGAGGGCGGCCAAGAGTGCTGCCGAGCGAAGCGCGGGTGTCACCATTTCACGGTAGGCAGCGGAATCATCTTGTTCAAGGCCCGAATGGAGTGAGGCCGGCCGCCAATGAAGACAGCCTCTCGTCGGCGTTGCTGACCCGCGCCTGGTCGATGGTCACGCCCGCCAAGTACTCGCCGGGGCCCAGCCGGTAGTAGTAGACCGCGCCCATCTCCACGTCCAGGACAGCCCGCACGAGCAGGCCGCCTACGACCGGGCGCAGGGCTCTGTTGAGCTTGGTGGCCAAGCCACCCAGTTCGCGGAGGAAGCCCTGGTAGAACCGCCGGCGGGCGTCGACGGTGATCTGCTTGAAGAACGGGGCCAGGGACGGGTCGCCCAGGTGGTCCACCATCGTCCGCACCTCTCCCCCGGCGACGTGGGCGACCACGTGCAGGTCCTCGGCGCGGGAGGCCGCCAGGCACTCGGGCAGGGAGCCGTTGCCGACCGACACGAACGGGTCGTGCGGGCCGGCGCCCGGCAGGGGGACCGGGTCGGACGAGGTTTCCCAGCCGCCGGGGTTGAGGGAGCCCAGGCTGAGTTCGCCGCGCAGTGACGTGGCGAGTTCGGCGACCGCTCGGTCTGCCTCGTCGACGGCCGGGTGGCCGAAGAGGGGACCCGCGCCGGCGTGGTCCAGGACCAGGCCGACGACGTGTTCGGTGGGCACGACCGAGTCGCAGAACACCGCGCCTTCCTCGGTGTGCAGGACCAGGCGGATGAGCCGGCCGGTGCGGACCTCCTGCAACGTGCGGTCCAGGGCGGTCATCTGGAAGGTCAGGTGCCTGCCCAGGCGCTTGAGCTCCTCGCGCCTGCTGCCGCCGGGCAAGGCGTCGGGAGGGGGTGGCGGGTCGCCCAGGGCGTCGACGCCGAAGTCGAAGACGCCGCTGCTGTAGTGCGCCAGGTAGTGCAGTGCCGGGCTCTTCACGATCGCCGCGCGGCACGCGTGCCGGGTCGTGTCGAACTCGGGGCCCAGGTGCTCGGCCTCCTCCTCGTACAGCTCCACGCTTCCTCCGGGGCGCTCAGGTGTGCGGGATGTCGACATCACACTCCAGCCAGTCCTCGTCGGTGGTACCCATCCGCAGGTTGTGCGCGGCGGCTGCGGTGTGGGGGTGGTCGGGGCCGAGGAACTCGACGCAGTCGGCGTGCGCGGCGGCGATCAGGTCGGCGGCCACGGCGGTGTCGCCCGCCGCCGACCGGACGCGGGCCTCGTCGACGGCGGCGGCCAGGGTCCACGGGTGGGTGTCGCCCAGTCGGGCGCGCAGCACGGACGCCGCCGCCTCGACGTTGGCCACCGCGCCGGGGTGGTCGCCCGCCGCGCGCAGCGCCAGGCCCAGGCCCAGGCGGCACAGCGCGAGGAACGGGTGCTCCTCGCGGACGCCTTGCAGCGCCTGGAAACCGTCCAGCGCGCTGCGGGCCAGCTCCACGGCCAGGTCCGGGTCGCCGCCGACGCGCCGGTGGTCGTGGGCGAAACTCAGCCGGCAGCCCAGGGTGAACGGGTGGTCCGGGCCGACCAGTTCGCGGAAGTCCCGCAACGCCTTGCCGGTGCGTTCCTTGGCCGCGCGGGTGCGCCCGGCCTGCCGCAGCGCCACGGCGTACTGCCAGGCCACCCGCACCTGCACCGGGTTCAGCTCCGGCCGCAGGCTCTGCAACTTCTGCGAGGCCCGCAGCAAGGACTCCAGCGCCTCCGGGTACCGGCCGAGTTCCCGCTGGTAGAGCCCTATCTGCGCGAGCGTGCTCCAGGTGTACTCGTCGCGATCGCCGAACAGCCTGCGCCGGCGGCGGAAGTTGTCCTCCTCCAGCGCCAGCGCGCCCACGACGTCGCCGGACAGGTACATCGACAGCGCCAGGTTGTGCGCGGCGCGGCGGGTGTCGGGGTGGTCCTCGCCCAGGACCTCGCGCGAGCCCTCCCAGGTGGCCTGGTCCTCGGCGAGCGCCTCGGCGAACAGGCCCAGGCCGCGCAGGTCGCCGCCCCGGCCGCGGGCGGTGGCCAGCGGCTGCGGGTGCAGCAGGTCCAGGGCGCGGCGCTGCTGGGCCAGGGCGAGGTCGTCCAGGCGCAGCGCCTCGACGGGTTCGCCGAGCACGCGGTGCACGTTGGCCAGTTGGGTGGCCAGGCGGTTGCGCAGCGGGTCGTCCGCGCCGAACCGGCGGGTCCACGACGACAGCAGCGCCCGGCCGGGTTCCAGCGCGGCCCGCCGCACGCCCGCGCCTCCGTCGGTGAACAGGAACCGCGCCTGGTTGACCAGCCAGCGGCGCACCTTCGGGTCGTTGCTGTGCAGCGCGCCGGACGGGAACACGTGCTGCTGCAACTCCTGGAACCGGTGTGCGCGGGTGGGCGACTTCTCCTCCACCTCGGTGGGCGCGAACGCGGCCAGCGCGGAGAGCACGTCCGCCTGCCGGGCCTCGCGCTCCACGGGGGTCATGCCCTCGCGCAACGCCCGCTGCACCACCCGGTGCAGCCGCAGCGTGTACTGGTCGCCCCAGTCCACGCGGAACAGGCCGTGCCGCGCGCCGGTCCACAGCACGCGGTCGATCTCGCCGGCGTCCAGCTCCAGCGGCGCGGCGTCCAGGCCGCCCGCGGCGATCACGCGGTCCAGGAACGCGGGCGAGCGCACCAGGCCCAGCGCCACGCCCTGCGGCGACAGGAACGAGCACAGCCGCGCCACGAGCACCGCGACCCGGCCGATCCCGTTCTCCCGCAACGACCCGGTGACCACGTCGACCACCCGGCTGACGCCGTCGCGGTCGGACCGGGCCAACCGGTCGAAGAACGTGCGGGTCGCCCACGCCGCCGCGTCGGCGTCCGACGAGCCCATGCCGCGCTCGGTGGCGACGGTCTCGGCGAGCCACGCGGCGGCCAGGTCCAGGGCCAGCGGCAGCCGTTGCAGGTGCGCGGCGACCCGGTCGGCGTCCTCGACGGCCAGCCCCGGAACCCGGTGCAGCAGCAGCTCGACGCTGTCCTCGCGGCTCATCCGGACCAGCTCGATCGCGGGCGCGGCGGCCATGCCGGACGTGATCAGCACGTGCCCGCCGCCGCCGGGCGGCAGCAGGTCGGCGATCGCGTCGAGGTCGTCGGCGTTGTCGTAGACCAGCAGGAACCGCGCGTAGGCGGGGTCGTTCGCCAGCCGGTCCAGGGCGGTCAGCGAGCCGAAGTCGGTGGAGCCGGGCAGGCGCAGCGCCACCGCCAGGTCGGCCAGGCCCACCTGCACGGACTGCCGGTCCTGCGCGGACAGCCACCACACGGCGTCGTAGTCGGAGGAGAACCGGTAGGCGTACTCCAGCGCCAGCTCGCTCTTGCCGACGCCGGGCACGCCGTTGAGCGTCACCACCGCGCGTTCCGCGCCGGCGTCGGCGAACTCGTCGCGCAGCGCCTCGATGTCCTCGTCGCGGCCGACGAACGCGCGGTGCCGGGGCGGCAGGTGGAACACCGCCGGGTCGGCGCCGGGCACCCGCATGGTGGTGTCGTGCGCGGTGCCGGGGCGGTCGATGAGGCCGAAGTGCCCGAGCAGCTTGGCGCTCAACGTCTCCGGCGCGTGCCGGTGCACCGACAGGCCGTCGGAGTCGTCGTCGGGGTCCAGCAGCAGCCGCAGCACCGTCGCCGGCCGGTCGGGCAGCTCGACGCCGTCCAGGTGCGGCGACACCAGCACCACCACGCCGGGCGGCACGTCGTCCTCCCACCACTCGCGGGCCTCGGTGTAGGGGCGGACCTGCGCGCCGGCGCGTTCGAGCTGGCCGCGCACCCAGTCGGCCCAGGCGCGGTCGCGCGGGGCGTAGGCGACGGCCACGCGGTCGGGCTCGGCGGTGGAGGCCAGGCCGAAGACGCGGCGGTAGCGGGCGCGCAGCACCGGGGACACGGGCCGGGCGGCGGTGACCGCGCCGCCGCTGACGGCGGTGGCCAGGCGGCCGTACTGGGCTTCCAGGGCGCCGGTGCCGCCGGGTTCCTCGGCCAGGATCGCGAGCAGCGGGTCGAAGGCGTCGAAGGGCCGGTACGGGATCTCGACCGTGCCGCCGTCCGGGACGCGTTTCGCCTGTCCCGCCAGCAGTTCGGCGAAGGCGGCGTGGATCTGGGAGCGGACGCGCTGCGCGCGGGACTGCTCGGAGTCGTCGAACAACGTGGCCACCGGGACCACGTCGATGCGGATCGGCGCGCGCTTGCGGACCCGCGTGGCCAGGTCGGCGGCGTCGGCTATGGCCCTGGGACGGGGCCGGAAGCACACCACGGCCAGCTCGCACAGCGTCGCGACCAGCGTCAGCGACTCGTCCGCGACCCCGGTCGGCGCGTCGATGAGCACCTGGTCGTAGTCGGATTCGGCCAGGCGGGCGCGTAACTCCGCGATCGCGCCGGCGTCGCCGTGCCCGCCGCGACCGGGTTCACCGCCGAACGGGGCCACGACGTCGATGTGGCCGCCGTCGTCGGGCGCGGGCAGCGCGAACCGCTCCACCACCGGCAGCGGGTCCTCTTCGCGCGCCGGGTCGGCGTGGTAGGCGGCCAGCAGCGCGCGGCCCAGCGCGTCGGGCAAAGCCCGGCGGGACACCAGGAACGGCTCCAGGTACTCGCGCACGTGCGGCACCTCGGAACCCCAGTCCACCACCAGGACCCGTTGTCCCGCACCGGACAGCACCCAGGCCAGGTTCGCCACCGCGCTGGTGCGTCCGGTGCCGCCGGTGGCGGACAGGAACGCCGTCACACCGGTGTGGCCGTGGCCGGCAGGGCTGCTCATGGACTGCTCCAGATCGGCGGGCGGAAGGGGGGCGCGCTACAGGGAACTCTCGAACGCCGCGAACCGGTCGGGCAGCTCGGCGTTCTCGGCGAGGATGCGGTTCAGGGCGGCGCGCAACGCGGTGTCGGGCAACTCCGCCAGGCGCGCGAGGTCGATCCCGGTGACGTCGAGGAGTTCGGACTCCAGGACGGGTTCCTCGGCCATCTTCCACCCCCTCACCGCAAAGGTGCGGCTTTGCTCCCGGTCCCTTGATCCCATCGTAGTGCGCGGCAACGAAGAATGCGGGGAATCCTCCGATCGGCGGAAGTGAGCGCCGGCGCGATGTGTTTGGTTGGTTGTCCGGGGGCCGATGGATCGGGGGGTGCATGGAAACGCGGCCGTTCCGGCAGTTCGTCGTGAAGGTGCACAGCCGGTGCAACCTCGCGTGCGACTACTGCTACGTCTACGAACTGGCCGACCAGAGCTGGCGTTCGCGTCCGCGCGTGATGTCGCCGGAAGTGGTGGCGGACACGGCCGAACGGGTGGCGCGGCACGTGCGGGCGCACGCGTTGTCCGAGGTGGAAGTCGTGCTGCACGGCGGAGAACCGCTGTTGGCGGGACGTGCGGCGCTGGCTGCGCTGGTGGACCGGTTCCGCTCGGTGGTGCCCGCGTCGGTGCGGTTCTCCGTGCAGACCAACGCAACCCTGCTCGACCGGGACTTCCTGCGGTTGTTCGCGGAACTGGGCGTCGGGGTCGGGGTGAGCGTGGACGGGGGCCGGGAAGCGCACGACCGGCACCGCAGGCGGCCCGACGGAACGGGCAGTTGGGCGGCGGCGCGGGACGGTTTGCGGTTGCTGGCCGACGAGTTCCCCGCGGTGTACCGGGGCGTGCTGTGTGTGGTCGATGTGAACAACGACCCGCACGACGTCTACGGTTCCCTGCTCGATTTCTCGCCGCCCGTCCTGGATTTCCTGCTGCCGCACGGGAACTGGACAGTTCCGCCGCCCGGGCGCGCTGCCGGGTCCCCTCGAACCCCTTACGCGGATTGGCTGATCCCGTTGTTCGACCGGTGGTATGACGATCCGGTGACCCGCGTTCGGCTGTTCGAGGAACTGTTGAACGTGGTGTTGGGCGGGCAGTCGCGGCTGGAGGGCGTGGGGGTGACGCCGACCGCGCAGGTGGTGGTGGAGACCGACGGGTCGATCTCGGCGTCGGACATCCTGGCCTCGTCCGCGCCGTCCGCCGCGTCCACCGGCCTGCACGTGTCCCGCGACGACTTCGACCGCGCCCTGTCCCTGCCGGAGGTGGTCGCGTCCCGCTCCGGGCGCCTGGCGGCGACCTGCCGGGCCTGCCCGGTGGTGGCGGCGTGCGGCGGCGGCCTGCGGGCGCACCGGTTCCGCGCCGGGTCGGGCTTCGACCACCCGTCGGTGTACTGCCCGGACCTGTTCCGCCTGATCACCCACGTCCGCGACCGCGCGGCGGCCGACCTGGCGGCGCCGGCGTGACGGTGCCCCGGTGGCGCCTGTCCGCCGCCGCCTTCACCGCGCTGGCCCGCGGCGAGGGCGGCCCGGAGGTCGTCCGCGACCTGCGGCTGGCCCGCCGCAGCCGGACGTCGCTGCTGATCAGGCTCATCGCGACCGCCCAGGAGGCCCGCCCGGCCTACCGCCTGCTGGTGGACGCCGACCGCGTCGCACCGGACGAGGTCGCGGCGGTCCTGGACCACCCGTCGGTGGGCGCGTGGGCGATCCGCACCGCCCTGGCCCTGCGCTCCCGCGTGCCGACCCGCCCGGCCGAACTGTCCTTCACCGCCGCCGCTGCCGCTGTCCGCGCCGGCCTGCCGGTGACCTTGGACTTCCCCCCGGTGGAGGTCTTCGCCCTGCCGACCCTGGGCGTCGCGGACCCGACGACCCTGGCGTACACACCCATGCCGGAGATCACCCTCGGCCCGCGCACGGTGCAGATCGACACGTGGCCGGGCGGCGGCACCCCACCGGAACTCCCGATCGCCGACGAGGTGGACGCGGACGCCTGGCACCGCTCCCTGGCCGCGGCCTGGGACATCCTGTCCACCGACCACCCCACCCTGGCCGCCGAGGTGGCCGAACTCGTGACGGTCATCACCCCCATGCCCGCGGCCCCGACCGGAACCACCAGCGCCACCGTCGCGGACGCGTTCGGCTGCGTCTTCCTGTCCCCGTCCCCCGACCCGGAGGCGCTGGCGGTGACCCTCGTCCACGAGGCCCAGCACACCAAGCTCGTGGCCTTGATGGACCTGTTCCCCCTGCTCGTCCCGGACCGCCGCGAGACCTTCTACGCCCCTTGGCGCGAAGACCCGCGCCCGTTGGCCGGCCTCCTGCACGGCACCTACGCCCACCTGGGCGTGGCCAGGTTCTGGCGCACCCGCCCGGGCCTGGCCGCCCAAACCGAGTACGCCCGCTGGCGCCGGGCCGCCTACACCGCCACCGAAACGCTGCTGACCAGCGGCGGCCTCACCCCGACCGGCCACCGGTTCGTCGAGGAGATGGCCCAGGTCCTGCGCAGGTGGTGCGCCGAGCCGGTCCACCCCGACGCCGAGGCCAAAGCCCACACCCAAGCCACCGCCCACCACACCCGCTGGACGTCCCGACAACCACACTGAGCCGCCCGCCCGAATCGTCGGTGGTCGGTGGAGACCCGAATTGTCGGTGGTCGGTGGGAGAATGGAGACGGGGGCCGGAGGCCACACCCGCGAACATCGCGCCCGCCCGCACGGCGCGCCCGCCACGTCGCGCCAACCACACCGCGACTCGCCGAGCGCGGTCCGCCGTTCAGGCGCGTGCCCCCGCGATACTGCCCGCCATGCTCAACGCCGACGGCCGCCTGGTGCACTCCCCGGCCGACCTGGTGGACCTGTTGGAGTGCGACCACCGCAGCCGCCTCACCCTGGCCCTCGCCCTGGGCGTCCCCGGCGCACCCAGCCCCGACCCCCAGCGCGACATCCTGGCCGCGAAGCACGGACTGGCCCACGAGCAGGCCGTCCTGGACCGCTTCAAAGCCACCCACGACGTGGTCGAGATCCCCCAACCCGCGCCGACCCACGAGGCCCTCCAGGCGGCGGCCGAAGCCACCCGCCAAGCCCTCGAAACCCAAGCCCCGGTGATCTACCAGGCCGTTTTCTACGCCGACGGCTTCCACGGCCGCGCCGACTTCCTGGTCCGCACCGACCTCGGCTACGAGCCGCACGACGCCAAGCTGGCCCGCCACCCCTCCCCGGCGAACATCGTCCAGCTCACCGCCTACGCCGACGCGCTCAACGACCACGCCGGCCCGGCCATGCACCTGGTCCTCGGCGACGACACCACCCGCACCTACCGCGTCGCCGACTTCCTGCCCCTGGTCCGCAACCTCAAGGACCGCCTCACCGAACGCCTCGGGGACACCACCCTCCCCGACCGCCTCTGGGACGACGAGCGCCCGGCCTGCGCGACCTGCCGGTTCGCCCGCCACTGCGCCACCGGCCGGGAACGCGACCGCGACCTGTCCCTGGTCGCCGGCATCCGCACCGACCAGCGCCGCAAGCTCCAGGCCGCAGGCCTGGGCACGATCGACGCCCTCGCCAACGCCACCCGCGAGGACCGCCCGGCGACGATGTCCGCCGCCACCTTCACCGGGCTGCGCGCCCAGGCCGCCCTCCAGGTGATCCAGGACGACTCCCGCACCGCCGACGACCCGGTCGGCAAGGTCGCCTACGAGGTCGTCGCTCCCGAGGCCCTGGCCGAGCTGCCGCCGCCCAGCCCCGGCGACCTGTTCTTCGACATGGAGGGCGACCCGTTCGCCCTGGCCGGCGAGGGGCTGGAGTACCTGTTCGGCGTGGTCACCCCGGACGAGGAGTTCACCCCGTTCTGGGCGCACACCCGTCCCCAGGAGAAGCTCGCCTTCGAGCGTTTCGTGGACTTCGCCACCGCCCGCCTCGCCGAGCACCCGGACGCGCACATCTACCACTACGCGCCCTACGAGACGAGCGCGCTCAAACGCCTGGCCGCCCTGCACGGCACCCGCGAGGAGGCGGTGGACCACCTCCTGCGCTCGCGGTCCCTGGTCGACCTCTACGCCGTGGTGCGCAAGGCCCTGCGCGTCTCCCAGCGCTCGTACTCGATCAAGTACCTCGAACCCCTCTACATGGACACCGCCCGCGACGGCGACGTCACCACCGCCGTGTCCAGCATCGAGGCCTACGAGGAGTACCTGACCCTCAACGACCCCGCCGAGGCCGAGGAGGTCCTGCGGGGCATCGCGGACTACAACGCCTACGACTGCGTCTCCACCCGCCGCCTCTACAACTTCCTCCTCGAAGTGCGCGCCGAGGCGGGGATCGAGCCGCACGTCCCCGAACAGTCCTTTGTGGACGAGATCGAGGACGAACTGGCCGCCCAGCGCCGTGCCGAACGGGCCGAGCGCCTCGCCGCCGTCATCGACCCGCTCCTGGCGGGCCTGCCGGACAACCCGGCCGACGCC
Source organism: Saccharothrix sp. CCNWYY140 (assembly GCF_037401995.1). Classification (NCBI taxonomy): domain Bacteria; kingdom Bacillati; phylum Actinomycetota; class Actinomycetes; order Pseudonocardiales; family Pseudonocardiaceae; genus Saccharothrix; species Saccharothrix sp. CCNWYY140. Next base: position 8,963 of record NZ_JBBEGC010000133.1, on the reverse strand, counting down.
ACGGACGACGAGCGCGCCCGCGCCCTGCTGGCGGCGGCGGTCGGCTACCACCGCCGGGAGACGAACCCGGCGTGGTGGGACTTCTTCCGGCAGGTGGCCGCGCCGCTGCCCGAGCTGGAGTCCGACAACGCCTGCACCGTCCCGGTGTCGGTGACCGCCCAGGACTGGGCGATGCCGTCGGGCCGGGTCCGCAAGGCCAAGCGCGAGGTGGTCGTGCGCTGCGACCCCGACCGGCCGCACCCGTTCGCGCCGGGCGACCAGGTCCGCCTGCTCTACCCGGGCACCCCGAACCACACGCGCGACGCCGTGGTGCTGGCGGAGTCCGCCGAGGACATCGTCCTGCTGGAGAGCACCGCCCCGGACGACACCGACACCGCCCGTCCCGTCGCCGTGCTCCCGGGCAGCCCGGTCCGCCCGTCGCCGAAGGACGAGGCCGTCTACGAGCTGGCCCGCACGGTCGTGGACCACCTCCCGGCCCTGCCGCCGCACCCCGGCGTGGACCTGGTCCGCCGCACCCCGCCCCGGCTCAGGTCTTCCGACGGTCTCCCCCACACCGAGGACGTGATCACCGACGTCATCGCGTCCGTGGACGCGCTGGACAACTCGACCCTCGCCGTCCAAGGCCCGCCCGGCGCCGGCAAGACCTACCTGGCGGGCCGCCTGATCGCGCACCTGATCCGCGGCGGGAAGAGCGTCGGCGTCACGTCGAACAGCCACAAGGCGGTGGAGAACGTCCTGTCCGCCGCCCTGGCGGCCGGCCGTGAGCTGGGCGTCCCCATCCCCACCGCCAAGCGCCCCAAGGGGACGCCCGCCAAGGACTGCGCGTGGGAGCAGCCGAAGGACAACCCGGCCCTGGTCCGCTGGCGCACCGACCAGGGCGCCGGTCACCTGGTCGGCGGCACGGCGTGGACCTTCGCCAACGCCACCCTGCGCGAGCAGCCGTTCGACGTGCTGATCATCGACGAGGCCGGGCAGTTCGCGCTGGCCGACGCGCTGGCGGTGTCCACGTGCACCCGCAACCTGGTCCTGCTGGGCGACCCGCAGCAGCTGCCCCAGGTCGTGCAGGGCACCCACCCGGCCGGCGCGGACGCCTCCGCGCTGGGCCACCTCATCGGCGACGCGGACGTCATCCCGCCCACCCTGGGCTACTTCCTGGACCAGACCCGGCGGATGCACCCCGACGTGTGCACACCGGTGTCCAACCTGTCCTACGCCGGCCTCCTGCACGCCCACTCCACGGCCGCCACCCGCGGCATCGCCGACTTGGCTTCGGGCGTGTACGTCCACGAGGTGGATCACCGCCACAACACCACGAGTTCCGTGGAAGAAGCCAAGGCGGTCGTCCAGATCGTCCAGACGTTGATGGGTCGCATGTGGACGGACACTCACAACGCCCGCCCCATCACCGAATCCGACATCCTCGTCGTGGCCCCGTACAACATGCAGGTCCGTCTGGTCCGGCGGGAACTGGAGAAGCACGGCTACCCGGAGGTCCGCGTCGGCACGGTGGACAAGTTCCAGGGCCAGGAAGCCCCGGTCGTCATCACCACCATGACGTCGTCCGCCGCCGTGGACCTCCCCCGCGGCCTGGACTTCCTCCTGTCCCGCAACCGGATCAACGTCGCCCTGTCCCGCGCGCAGGCGGCGGCGATCGTCGTCGCGTCCCCGCGCCTGGTCGAGGCCGACATCCGGGGCGTGGACCAGCTGCGCCTGGTGTCCGGCATGATCGGCCTCATGGCGGACGCCCGCCCGTGGCCCATCGACGGCATCTATGCCCAACCGCTATGACGCCATCCGGTCATCAGCTCCTACCGTGAATTGCACGAGAACCTTCCCCTGCACCGAAGGAGATCGTGTGACCGGCAAACCCCTGCGCATCCTGTTCGCGGCGATGCTCACCACCCTGGCGCTCGCGGCCGGCGCCCCGACCGCCGCCGCGACGCCGACCACGGCCCTGGCCAGGACCGTCTACTACAGCGCCGCCGGCTACTCGGCGGAAGCCGACCAGGCCGCGCAGATCTGGAACTCGAGGGTGCCGAACCTGCGGATGGTCCGCGGCGGCAGCGCCACGATCCGGATCTACGCGACCACCGGCGGCGGCTCCCGGGCCTACCCCTGCGGGCTCGGGTGCGCCACCATCTACATCGACACCCGGGACGTGGCGGCGGGCCACTACGCCCTGCGGATCGTGGCCCACGAGATCGGGCACGGCCTGGGCCTGCCCGACACCTACAACGGCATCTGCTCGTACCTGATGTCCGGCGGCAGCGCGGGCACGTCCTGCCGCAACCCGTACCCGAACGCCCAGGAGGCGAACCGGGTCAACCAACTCTTCGCAGGCGGCTACCAGGCCGCGACGACGGGCACCCCGGACGTCTACGCGAAGAACTGACCGGGGCGGCGGACCGCACTCCCACCGCCCCGCCCTGTCCCCCGGCACCCGAAGCTCGGCGGCCGGGGGCGCCGGGGGGACAGGACCACGCCGAGGGGCCGGACGAGCCTCCCGCTCGCCCGGCCTCTCAGCACACCTTGTCCCGCTCCCGCAACACCTTCACCGCGAGCCCGGACGACATCCCGAACGCCGACACGACCTCGTCACCCAACCGCCGGAACTCGTCAGCCGCATCCCGGACCCGCCCGCCACGCGCCCACTCCACGGCCCGCCAGTACCGCAACCGGAAGTCGACGGCCCGTACCGCCGGATCGTCCTCACCGACCCGCCGGACGTCCTCTTCCCCCACCTCGTGGAGGATGCGCACCGCTTCGGCGACATCGCCGCTCTCGCCGGCCCACACCGAGATCCCGAGGCGGAGCGCGCGCAGGACGGTGAGCGGGACATCGCCGTCGGCACGGCACTCGTCCAGCAGCCGCCGCCCGATCTCCAGGGCACCACTGGAGTCCCCGCTGTCCGCCATGCAGCTCAGCCACTCGTCGTGCGCGTACAACGTCCGGGCGTTGAACCGGCCGTTGCACCGCTCCTCGTCCGCTGTGATCGCCGCCCACTCCGCCAGCGCGGAGACGTCCCGGCGGACGAAGGCGGGTACGCGGTCCGAGCCCACGGCCGCAGCCGGGTGCGCGCCCAGCTGGACGGGGTCGTCGAGTTCCCGCACGAGCGGCAGCCGGCCCCGGCGGTCGCAGCGCAGCAGCGACCGGCGGGCGTCGCGGCGGTCGTCGCGCAGCTTCACCACCGCCGCCGCGCGGGTCGTGGAGAACCCGGCCACCACCGCCGCCGCAGCCGCTGCCGCCGACGAGACCGCCGCGGGCACGGGGAGCTTCGTCAGCACCGCGCCGACCGCCACCAGGACCAACGCCAGTCCGACCAGCAGCCAGACCAACCGACGTCGCACAGAGCCTCCCGAACGGAATGCCGCCTACCGCTCGATGCTCCCGCACGGCCCACGTCCACGCCGCCAACGGTCCGATATTCCACGCGAGGTGTGCCGGGGTCGTGCGACCCCGGCACCCGCTCAGCTCTTCGGCAGCCCAGGCGGGTTGATCTCCGACTTCTCGACCGCCTCGTTCGACAACCCCCACCGGTCCAGCACCTCGGCGTACTTCCCGCTCGCGATGAGGTGGTTCAGCGCCTCGTTCACCGGCTCCACCAGCCCGCTGCCCTTCTTCGTCGTGGCCGCGATCTTCCCCTGGATCTCCCCACCCCCGGAGAACGACCCGATGATCTCCGTCTTCCCGGAAGTCGCCACGTGGTAAGCAGACACCGGGTTCGGCCCCAGGTAAGCGTCGATCCGCCCGGACTCCAGAGCCAGGTAGTAGTCCGCCGCGTTCTGGTAGTACTTGATGTCCGTCGGCTGCAACCCCTTGGCCTCGTTCTGCTTGCTCCACGCCACCAGGATCTTCTCCTGGTTCGTCCCGGACCCGACCGCGATGATCTTCCCGGCCACGTCCTCCGGCCCCTTCACCTTCCAGGAGCCGCCCTTGCGCGCCTCGAACGCCAGCGTGTCCAACCGGTACGTGGCGAAGTCGTACTTCTCCTTGCGGGCCTCGGTCACCGTGATGTTCGACAAGCCCAACGGGTACGCCCCGCTGTCCAAGCCCACGAACAGGTTCTCCCAGGACGTCACCTCCAGCTGCGGCTCCAGCCCCAGCACGCCGGCGATCAGCACCGCGATGTCGGTCTCCACCCCGATCACGGTCTTGTCGTCGTTCGCGTAGAACCGCAGCGGCGGCGCGGAGGTCGACGAGCCGGCGATGACCAGCTTGCCGGACTTGCGGATCGACTCCGGCACCTTGGCCGCGATCGCGTCCACCTTGTCGGCCACCACCCGGTTCTGCTGCGGGCTCAGGTTGACCGTCTTCCCGGCCGCCACGACCTTGTCCTCGGTCACCGCCCCGTCCGCACCCGCGCACCCCGCCAGCACCAGCGCCGCCACCGCACCGACCCCGGCCAACTTCCACCCAGCCACGACAAATCCCTTCAGAGCACTTTGGACAGAAAAGAACGAGTACGCGCGTGCCGCGGGTTGTCCAGCACCTCACCCGGCGGCCCCTGCTCCACCACCACACCCTCGTCGAGGAACACCACCGTGTCCGCGACCTCGCGCGCGAAACCGACCTCGTGCGTCACCACGACCATCGTGGTCCCGCTGCGCGCCAAGTCCTTGATCACGTCGAGCACCTCGCCGACCAGCTCCGGGTCCAGCGCGGACGTCGGCTCGTCGAACAGCAGCACCTTCGGCTCCAGCGCCAGCGCCCTAGCGATGGCTACCCGCTGCTGCTGACCACCGGACAGGTGCCTCGGGTAGGCGTCCTCCTTGTCCGCCAAACCGACCCGCGCCAGCAACGCCCGTGCCCGCGTCCGCGCCTCGGCCACTGGACGCCGCTGCGCCGACACCGGCGCCTCCACCACGTTCTCCAACACCGTCAAGTGCGGGAACAGGTTGAAGTTCTGGAAGACGAACCCGACCCCGGTGCGCTGCCGCAGCACCTCGCGCTCGCGCAGCTCGTGCAGCCGGTCGCCCACCCGCCGGTACCCGACCAGCGAGCCGTCGATGGTGACGTACCCGCGGTCCACCTTCTCCAGGTGGTTGATCGTGCGCAGCAACGTCGACTTCCCCGACCCCGACGGCCCGAGCACCACCACCACAGCGCCGGTCGGCACGTCGAGGTCCACTCCGCGCAGCACCTGGTTGTCGCCGAAGCTCTTGTGGATCCCGCGCAACCGGACCATCACGTCACCCGTCACCGCGACCACTTCCAGCCCTGCGCGTCCCGGGTCGCGCCCTTGGCGTAGCGCTTCTCCACGTAGTGCTGGACGATCGACAGCAGGGTGGTAAGCACGATGTACCAGACCGTCGCCACCATCAGCAGCGCCACGACCCGCGCGTTGCGCCCGTACACCACCTGCACTTGGTAGAACAGCTCGCCGATGGCCACCACGGACACGATCGACGTGCCCTTGAACAAGCTGATGACCTCGTTGGCCGCGTTGGGCAGGATGGACCGCATCGCCTGCGGCAGCACGATCCGGCGGAACTGCCGCGCCTTCGGGATCCCCAGCGCCGCCGCCGCTTCCAACTGCCCGTGGTCGACGGAGATGATGCCCGAGCGCACGATCTCGGCCGCGTAGGCCGCCTGGTGCAGCCCCAGTCCGAGCACCGCCGCGCCCATCGGGCTGATCAGGTCCTTGGTCTCGACCCCGAAGAACGTCGGTCCGAACGGGATGCCGAAGTGCAGCTCTTCGTACAGGTAGGAGATGTTGAACCAGAACAGCAGCTGCACGATCAGCGGGATCGACCGGAAGGCCCAGATGTAGGCCCATGACACCCCGGACAGGAACCTGCTGCGGGACAACCGCATCAGCGCCAGGACGATGCCCAGCGCGAACCCGATGGCGGTGCCGTACAGGGTCAGCTCCAGCGTGACCCCCACCGCCCGCAGGATGGACTGGGCGGTGAAGTACTGGAGGAACGTCGGCCAGTCCCAGCCGGGGTTGGTGGCCAGACCGTGGATGAACTGCGCCAGCAGCACGAAGACGACGACCACGCCGACCCACCGCCAGGGGTGGCGGGCGGGCACGACTTTCAGCGTCGACAGGTCTTCGTCGGGCTCACGCAGGCGTGGTCGTACGGACACGCTCATGGTGGAGTCCTTCGGAAAAGGATGTGAGTGCGGCAGAAACTGTTCTGTCAGCGACAGATAGCGCTGGACGCGAAGCCGAAGTCGATGTGCCTGCGGGAGCAGAGGACGGCCATCGCACACTCCCTTTCCAGTCCGGGCGGCATTCCGACCAGACGGCAAAGTAGCCACTTCGCAGCTTCGCGAACAAGGGTGACCACCTGCTGAAACCACGATGGGTCAGCGGTTGACAAGCCCGCATGTCACCCGAATTGAGCAACACCGGATGTGAACAGGTGGTGACACCGGTCCGTATAGGGGTATGCGCTTCCCGCCGTACCAACAGGAGTGACCATGCACGCTCGGACCCTCCGGGCTCCGCTCTGCGTCATCACCGCCGCCCTCGCCACGGTCCTCGCCGCTGCCCCGGCGTCCGCACACACCCCGACGCTCAAGGTGACGTGCGCCGACAACCAAGCCGTGCTGTCCGTAGAACTCCGCTACTACAACAACGACAGACCGAACGTCCTGCGCATCACCGACAACACAAGCCCTTTGGACTTCCGCACCTTCGGCTCGTACTTCCGCCGCACCTACACCGCTCCCGGCACCACCGGGCACACCTTCACCATCACGGTGGAAGCCTGGGACGACCGCTACTGGACCCGAGGCTGGTCCTTCACCAAAACCCTGACCATTCCCCCTTGCTTCACGCCACCCCCGCCACCACCACCTCCAGTCACCACAACACTTCCGCCCGCTCCGCCGCCCCCACCCACCGAAACCTCAACCACCACAACGACAACCACAACAACGACCACCACGACCACGACCACCGCCCTGACCCTGGACTGGCCCACCACCCGCCCCAAACCCGTGGTGATCCCCGCTGCCACCGACACCGGCCTCCCGGACACCGGCGCGGACGTGACAGCCCCCTTGGTGATCGGCCTTCTGCTCCTCACCGGCGGCACGGTCGTCCTGCTCATCCTGCGCCGCCGCGCGAACGGCCGCTGACAACGCGAAACCGGCGCCCCTTCGTGGAAGGAGCGCCGGTCTCACGCCGGAGTCAGGCGGCCAGCGTCGGGTAGTCCGTGTAACCGCGCTCGTCGCCGCCGAAGAAGGTGGCCGGGTCCGGGGTGTTGAACGGGCCGTTCGCCGCGATCCGCGCCGGGAGGTCCGGGTTGGCCAGGAACAGCGCGCCGAAGGCGATGGCGTCGGCCGTCCCGTCGGCGATCAGGTCCAGGTCGGACGGCTCGGTGACGCCCTCGTGGTTGCGCGGGTTCAGCACGAGGGTGGAGCCGAAGCGCTTGCGCAGGGACAGGGTCAACTCGCGGTCCCACTCGGAGACGTGCAGGTAGGCCAGGCCGAGCGGGTCGATCGCCTCCACCAGCGCCGGGTACACGTCGTGGTGGTCGGTCTCCTGGATGTCGTTGTACCGGTTGCCGGGCGAGACCCGCAGGCCCAGCCGGGACGCCCCGATCTCCTCGGCGACCGCCCGCACGACCGCCACGGGGAAGCGCAGCCGGTTCTCCACCGACCCGCCCCACTCGTCGGTCCGCTGGTTGCTGTTGGGCGCGAGGAACTGGTGGATCAAGTAGCCGTTGGCGCCGTGCAGCTCGACCCCGTCGAACCCGGCGGCGATCGCGTTGCGGGCCGCTCGCGCGTAGTCGGCGACGGTCTCCTCGATACCCTCCGGCGTCAGCGCCACCGGCGTCACGTTGTCCAGCATCGCGGTACCGGTGAACGTGCTGCCCGCCGCGCGCACGGGCGAGGGTGCCACCGGGTGCAGGTCGCCGGGCAGCAGGTCCGGGTGCCCGATCCGCCCGGTGTGCATGAGCTGGGCGAAGATCACCCCGCCCGCCGCGTGCACCGCGTCGGTGACCTTCCGCCACCCCTCGACCTGCTCGGAGGTGTGCAGGCCCGGCGTGTGGACGTAACCCTGGCCCACGGCGGAGGGCTGGATGCCCTCGGTGATGATCAGCCCGGCGGACGCGCGCTGCGCGTAGTACTCGGCCATCGCCGGGGTCGGGACGGTGTCGTACGCGCGGCTGCGGGTCATGGGGGACATCACGATGCGGTTCGCCAGCCGGGTGCCGGCGAGGTCCAGCGCGTCGAACGGGGTGGTCATCACAAACCTCCAAGGTCGGATACCTGTCCGAACAGGTATCAACCCCTGGATTGTTCCGCCAGTGACCACGATCACGCTGGTAGACGACTAAGATGGTCATCATGGCTGACCAGACAGCGACCCCAACGAGCCTGCCCGTACCCGCCACCGCCCGCACCGGCCCGGTCAGCCACGCGATCTTCCGACTGGCCCGCCTGCACCGCATGGTGGCGGGCCAGCTGCTGCGCAAGGCCGGGCTGCACCCCGGCCAGGAGCTGGTGATGATGCACCTGTGGGACTGCGGCCCGGCCCGGCAGGCGGAGCTGGTCGGCATCCTGGACTCCGACTCGGCCACCATGACCCGCACCGTCCAGCGCCTGGAAAAGGCAGGCTTCGTCCGCCGCGTCCCCGACCCGTCCGACCGCCGCGCGTGGATCATCGAGCCGACCGTGGCCAGCCAGGCACTGCACCGCGAGGTGGAGCGCATCTGGGGCGAACTGGAGCAGGTCACGACCGGCGGGTGCGACGAGGCCGAACGGGCCGAGGTGGTGCGCCTGATGGGGAAGCTGGAGTGCAACCTGGTGGCCTGGGCCTTCCCCCGGGACTAGACGAGTGATGCGCAATTCGGTCACTGGTCGTGGGCGGCGAGGGATCAGGTAACGGCGCTTTCCGCCGAAGGCGCGCCGCTTTTCGCCGAAGGCGTTTCGCCCGAAGGGCGGGGAGCTCTTGCGTTCCGCCAAGCGGCAGCGACCACGGGAAGGGCCTCGGTTTCTTTCCCCGT